>NZ_JBFADP010000008.1:0-165249 GCF_040641415.1 Streptomyces sp. NPDC020875
CTAGCACGCCGCCCTCTCAAGGCGGTAGCGCCGGTTCGAATCCGGTCGGGGGTACGTTGAGAGAAGGCCCTCCGCGTCAGCGCGGAGGGCCTTCTCTCGTTCTGCGTGGTCCCGGACGCCCCCGGCCCCGCGCCGCCCCCGACGGCGAACTCCCCGCCTCGGGCGGCCGGGACGCGACGGCGGGCGTTCCGGGCACGGGAGACGGGGAGCGGGGCGGGCGGCGGACGGTACAAATTCGGAGGTGGGGGAGCGGCGACGGGCCCGGGGCGCCCGGCGCCCGGTCAGCCGCTGCGGCGCAGGGCCTCGCTCAGCCGGCCCGCCGCGTCGATCACGGCCTGGGCGTGCATCCGGCCGGGGTGGCGGGTCAGCCGCTCGATCGGTCCGGAGACCGAGACGGCGGCGACCACGCGGTTGGACGGGCCGCGGACGGGCGCGGAGACCGAGGCCACCCCCGGCTCCCGCTCGCCGATGGACTGGGCCCAGCCCCGGCGCCGTACGCCCGAGAGGGCCGTGGCGGTGAAACGGGCACCCTGGAGGCCGCGGTGCAGCCGCTCCGGCTCCTCCCAGGCCATCAGGATCTGGGCCGAGGAACCGGCCTTCATGGTGAGGGTGGAGCCGACCGGAACGGTGTCCCGCAGTCCGGACAGCCGCTCGGCCGCCGCCACACAGATCCGCATATCGCCCTGGCGCCGGTAGAGCTGGGCGCTCTCGCCGGTCACATCGCGCAGATGGGTCAGTACCGGCCCGGCCGTGGCCAGCAGGCGGTCCTCGCCCGCCGCGGCGGCCAGCTCGGCCAGCCGCGGCCCGAGGATGAAGCGCCCCTGCATGTCCCGCGCCACCATCCGGTGGTGTTCCAGTGCCACGGCCAGTCGGTGGGCGGTGGGCCGGGCCAGTCCGGTGGCCGCGACCAGCCCGGCGAGGGTGGCCGGACCGGACTCCAGTGCGCTCAGAACCAGAGCCGCCTTGTCGAGAACGCCGACGCCGCTAGAGTTGTCCATGAAACGATATTCGCGTCTCACACTGTGAAACGCAAGTTCAATTTTCCGGAGAACCCGCCAGTCTGTAGAGGCGGGCCGGGTTCTGCGGGTCCGCACCTGATGTCTAGGAACGCCGGCACCGTGGCCGGGCGGAGGGAAGCCGATGGGTAGGACACTGGCGGAGAAGGTCTGGGACGACCATGTCGTCCGGCGCGCCGAGGGCGAGCCCGACCTCCTCTACATCGATCTGCACCTGCTGCACGAGGTGACCAGCCCCCAGGCGTTCGACGGCCTCCGGATGGGCGGTCGCAAGGTCCGGCGGCTCGACCTGACCATCGCCACCGAGGACCACAACACCCCCACCCTCGACATCGACAAGCCGATCGCCGACCCCGTCTCCCGGGCCCAGCTGGAGACCCTGCGGCGCAACTGCGCCGAGTTCGGCGTACGGCTGCACCCGCTCGGCGACGTCGAGCAGGGCGTCGTCCACGTGGTGGGCCCGCAGCTGGGCCTGACCCAGCCCGGCACCACCGTGGTCTGCGGCGACTCCCACACCTCCACGCACGGCGCCTTCGGCGCGCTGGCCTTCGGCATCGGCACCTCCCAGGTCGAGCACGTACTGGCGACCCAGACGCTGCCCCTGGCCCGGCCGAAGACCATGGCGATCACCATCGAGGGCGAGCTGCCCGACGGGGTCACCGCCAAGGACCTGATCCTGGCCATCATCGCCCGGATCGGCACCGGCGGAGGCCAGGGCTACGTCCTGGAGTACCGCGGCTCCGCCATCGAGAAGCTCTCGATGGAGGCCCGGATGACCATCTGCAATATGTCGATCGAGGCCGGGGCCCGGGCGGGCATGATCGCCCCCGACCAGACCACCTTCGACTACCTGGCGGGCCGCCCGCACGCCCCCGAGGGCGCCGAGTGGGACGCCGCCGTCGCCTACTGGCGGACGCTGCGCACCGACGACGACGCCGTCTTCGACGCCGAGGTCGTCATCGACGCCGCCGAGCTGTCCCCGTTCGTCACCTGGGGCACCAACCCCGGCCAGGGCGCCCCGCTCTCCGCGAACGTCCCCGACCCGGCTTCGTACGAGGACGCTTCGGAGCGGCTCGCCGCGGAAAAGGCCCTGGAGTACATGGGGTTGGACGCCGGACAGGCGCTCCGCGACATCCGGGTGGACACCGTCTTCGTAGGCTCCTGCACCAACGGCCGGATCGAGGACCTGCGCTCCGCCGCCGCCGTACTGGACGGCCGCAAGGTCGCCGACGGCGTCCGGATGCTAGTCGTCCCCGGCTCGGTCCGGGTCGCCCTGCAGGCCGTCGAGGAGGGCCTCGACAAGGTCTTCACCACGGCCGGCGCCGAATGGCGGCACGCCGGGTGTTCGATGTGCCTGGGCATGAACCCCGACCAACTGGCGCCCGGTGAGCGCTCCGCGTCCACCTCCAACCGCAACTTCGAGGGCAGGCAGGGCAAGGGCGGCCGGACGCATCTGGTCTCCCCGCAGGTCGCCGCCGCCACCGCCGTCGTGGGCCGGCTGGCCGCCCCGGCCGACCTGTCCGACGCCGCCCGTACGCCCGCTGGAGTCTGATCAGCCATGGAAGCATTCACCACCCACACCGGCCGGGCCGTCCCGCTGCGCCGCAGCAATGTCGACACCGACCAGATCATCCCGGCCCACTGGCTGAAGAAGGTCACCCGGGACGGCTTCGAGGACGGCCTCTTCGAGGCATGGCGCAAGGACCCCGAGTTCGTACTGAACCGGCCCGAGCGCGCCGGGGCGTCCGTGCTGGTCGCGGGCCCCGACTTCGGTACCGGCTCCTCCCGCGAGCACGCCGTCTGGGCCCTCCAGAACTACGGCTTCAAGGCCGTGATCTCGGCCCGCTTCGCCGATATCTTCCGCGGCAACTCCCTCAAGAACGGTCTGCTGACCGTGGTGCTCCCGCAGGAGACCGTGGACGCGCTCTGGGAGCTGACGGAGAGCGACCCGACCGCCGAGGTCACCGTCGACCTGGAGACCCGCGAGGTCCGGGCGGCCGGTCTCACCGCTCCGTTCGAGCTGGACGAGAACGCCCGCTGGCGGCTGCTGAACGGGCTGGACGACATCAGCCTCACCCTTCAGAACGAAGCGGACATCGCGGCCTACGAGTCCTCGCGGCCCGCCCATAAACCGTCCACTGTTCAGGTCTGATCGGGTCTGATCAGCGGTTATCCCCGACTGCGCCCCCCACCGTCCGGTGGGGGGCGCAGTCGTCTGTTGAGGCCCCGCCGGGCGACAACTCGCCCCAGATGGCACAATCGGTGCATGGAACGCGACAGCCAACTCGACCTGTACGAGGTGGTCGCGGCCCGATTGAAGGAAGCGCACACCGTGGTGCGCGCACTGCAAGTCCCGGAGGGCACCAAGGTGGCCCTCTCCCGGAAGCTGCTGGTCATCACGGCCGCGGCGAAGCACGATCTCCCGGACGCGGCACGGCGTCTGGACCGCTTGATGCGGGACATCGACGAGCGCCGATTCCCCGAAGGCGACTGAACATCCGGCACGTGAAGGAGCGACATGCGGCGACATGAGCGGTCGACTTCATTGCGGCACTAGGGTGATTAGCCCGTTTCGTGTTTGATTTGCGGTATATATCTGCCTAACGTGCGAAAAAGCCTGGACAGATTCGGTCCGGCAATGTCTCCGAAGGGGAAGACGTGAACAAGGCGCAGCTCGTAGAAGCGATTGCCGACAAGCTCGGCGGCCGTCAGCAGGCCGCCGACGCGGTCGACGCGGTCCTCGACGCGATCGTCCGCGCGGTCGTCGGCGGGGACCGGGTCTCGGTCACCGGCTTCGGTTCGTTCGAGAAGGTCGAACGCCCGGCCCGCTACGCCCGCAAC
This sequence comes from Streptomyces sp. NPDC020875, assembly GCF_040641415.1. Classification (NCBI taxonomy): domain Bacteria; kingdom Bacillati; phylum Actinomycetota; class Actinomycetes; order Kitasatosporales; family Streptomycetaceae; genus Streptomyces; species Streptomyces sp. NPDC020875. Next base: position 3,858 of record NZ_JBFADP010000008.1, read on the forward strand.
CCCCAGACGGGTGAGCGGGTCCGGGTCAAGAAGACCTCCGTTCCGCGTTTCCGCGCGGGCCAGGGCTTCAAGGACCTGGTCAGCGGGGCCAAGAAGCTGCCGCGCGGCGGCGAGGTCTCGGTGAAGAAGGCGCCCAAGGGCAGCCTCTCGGGCGGCGCTTCCACCCGGACGACGGCCAAGGCCGCGGCGAAGAAGGCCACCGCCAAGAAGGCCGCCGCGAAGAAGACCACGGCGAAGAAGGCGGCACCCGCCAAGAAGGCGGCGGTGAAGAAGACCGCGGCCAAGAAGGCGACGACCACCAAGAAGGCAGCCGCCAAGAAGACCACGGCGAAGAAGGCCGCGCCCGCCAAGAAGGCGACGGCCAAGAAGACCGCCCCGGCCAAGAAGGCCACCGCCAAGAAGGCCCCGGCGAAGAAGGCGACGGCCCGTACGACCACCGCCAAGAAGACCACCGCACGCAAGCGGTAGGGACCGGGACGGCCGCCGAGGCCGCCACGGTAAGCGGCACCCGCCGCACGGGCCACTCACGCGCCGGGCCGGGCTCCCCTCGGGGAGCCCGGCCCGCGGCGTGTTCCGTACCGGATGTTCCAGGTGGTCAGAAGGTCTGCAGCGTCACCAGGGTGATCCGCAGCCCGGCGCCCTCGCCCTCGGTCTCGATCCGCACCCGCTGACCGGGGCGCAGCAGCCGCAGCCCGCCCGCGTCGAAGGCGTCGGAGCCGAACTCCACGGGGGTGCCGTCGTCCAGCAGCACGCTGCCGGCCCGGGTCTCGGGATCGTAGGTGTACGAGGTCGCCTGCATACCCGCAGCGTAGTCGCCTGCCGCTGTGGCTCGCGCCCCTGGAGACCCTTTCCGCGTCGACCGGTCCCCGGGCCCCGCGCGGCGCTGCGCCGCGGTGCCCGCGGTGCGTTGCCGCCCGCGGGCCGTCGGTGGCTTGTCGCGCACTTCCGCCTCCTATGCCTTCGGCAATGGGGGACCCCCAGCGCCCCTGAACGCTCTCCTCCTCCCCACCCCTGAGGAGGAGCCCGGCCCCGGAGCCGGGCTCTTACTCCCGCTGATCCGCCCCTGGAAACGACGGGGTCGGGGTCATGCGCAGGCGGGCGCGGGTGAAGGGGCCGACGCCCAGGTGGAGGGCCGCTTCGAGGTCCGCCGCCGTGTCCACGTCGCGTCGTACCGAGTCCACGCGCCCCGGCCGCAGCTCCACCGCTCCCGACGTCCGGTGGCGGCGGCGGGAAGCGCCGCCGAATGCGGGACGCAATTCGGCGCCTTCCGAAGCGGCGAGCATTGTCGTTCCCACTCCGGCCGCGTCCGGCAGAAATGACCGGGGGAATCGGGCGGCCTCGGCCAGGACCCGGAACAATTCCGGGGACCGCAGCGCCGGGAGATCCGCGTTCAGGGTGGCGACCGGCGCGCCGGGCCGGGAGCGCCGTACCGTACGGGCGCCGTGTGCCAGGGCCGCGTCGAGTCCGGCGCCCGGCTCGTCGGGCACGATCAGGGCTCCCAGCGCCGCCAGCCGTGACCCGGCCTCGGGGTCGTCCGTGACAACGACCACATCCCGTACGGCTTCGCAGTTCAGCGCCGCGACCACGGTGTCCTGCGCGAACGCCAGCACCAGACCGGGCCGGGCGGCGTCCGGGACGGCACCGGAGAGTCTGCTCTTCGCCAGGGCAAGGGGCTTGAGGGGGACCACCAGGGACCAGGTGGTCCGCGCGTCGCTGTCCAGGTCGGCTCTCCGTCCGTGTGTAACGGCCCCCCATTGTCGCCGAGCCCTGTGACAGGACGGGATCCGGTGCGATCACCGGGGCGTACGGTGTCCTCGACAGACGGTGGGACCGGGGCGACACTTGATCCCCGCCTTCCGGGCGAAGGCCCGCTCACCGGCGAGTCCGTCCGGTCTCGTACGCGTCCGCAGAGGGAGAGGATGTCCGCGTGTCCCGCCGAAAAATCGGCTTCTGGTACCGCCTGGCGGCGGTCATCGCCAAACCGCCGCTGCTCGTTCTCTTCAAACGGGACTGGCGCGGCGCGGAACACATTCCGGCCGACGGCGGATTCATCACCGCGGTCAATCACAACTCGTATCTCGACCCGCTTTCGTATGCGCACTTCCAGTACAACACCGGACGCGTACCGCGCTTTCTCGCGAAGGCCCCCCTCTTCCGGACCCCGTTCGTCGGGATGATGCTCCGGGGCACCCGGCAGATTCCCGTCTACCGGGAATCCAACAACGCCCTCGACGCCTACCGGGCCGCCGTGGGCGCCATCGAACAGGGCGAGTGCGTCGCCTTCTACCCGGAGGGCACCATCACCCGGGACCCCGGTATGTGGCCCATGGCGGGCAAGACCGGTGCCGCCCGGATCGCCCTGGAGACCAGGGTCCCGGTGATCCCGGTGGCCCAGTGGGGTGCGAACCTGGTGATGCCGCCGTACGCCGAGGAGAAGAAGATCAGGCTCTTCCCCCGGAAGACCCTGATCGTGCAGGCCGGACCGCCGGTGGACCTCAGCGGGTTCTACGATCTGGAGCCCACGCCCGAGGTGCTGAAAGAGGCCACGGAGGTCATCATGGGCGCCATCACGGCGCTCCTGGAGGAGATCCGCGGCGAACAGGCGCCCCGGCAGCCGTGGGACCACAGCACGGCCCGTGCAGAACAGCGGCGCAAGGCCGCAGGGGAAGGACAGCAGTGACACAATCGGCCCACCTCGCCGACCGGCCCGTCAAGGCAGCCGTCTTCGGGACCGGATCCTGGGGGACCGCCTTCGGTACGGTGCTCGCGGACGCGGGCTGCCGGGTGACCCTCTGGGGGCGCCGCCCGGAGCTGGCGGAGGCCGTCAACACCACCCGTACCAACCCCGACTATCTGCCGGGTATCGAGCTGCCCGCCGGGCTGCGGGCCACCACCGACCCGGCGGAGGCGCTGGACGGCGCCGACTTCACCGTGCTCGCCGTGCCCTCGCAGACGCTCCGCGGCAATCTCGCCGCCTGGGCGCCCCTGCTGCCCTCCGAGACGGTGCTGGTCTCCCTGATGAAGGGGGTCGAACTCGGCACCACCAAGCGGATGAGCCAGGTCGTCGAGGAGGTCGCCGGGGTGCCCGCGGAGCGGGTCGCGGTCGTCACCGGACCCAATCTCGCCCGGGAGATCGCCCGGCGGCTGCCCGCCGCCGCGGTCGTCGCCTGCCGGGACGAGGAGGTGGCCCGCCGCCTCCAGGCCGCCTGCCACACCCGCTACTTCCGCCCCTACACCAATACCGATGTCGTCGGCTGCGAGCTGGGCGGCGCCGTGAAGAACGTCATCGGGCTCGCCGTCGGGATCGCCGACGGCATGGGCCTCGGCGACAACGCCAAGGGCTCCCTCATCACCCGCGGCCTCGCCGAGACCACCCGGCTCGGTCTCGCCATGGGCGCCGACCCGCTGACCTTCTCCGGGCTCGCCGGTCTCGGCGACCTGGTGGCGACCTGCTCGTCGCCCCTGTCGCGGAACCACACCTTCGGGCTCAACCTCGGCAAGGGCATGACGCTGGAACAGACCATCGCGGTCACCAAGCAGACCGCCGAGGGCGTCAAGTCGTGCGAGTCGGTACTCGACCTGGCCCGGCGGCACGGCGTCGACATGCCCATCACGGAGACCGTCGTCGGGATCGTCCACGAGGGCAAACCGCCCGCCGTCGCGCTCAAGGAACTGATGTCCCGCAGCGCCAAGCCCGAACGCCGCTGACCGACCGGCGTCGCCGCCGTCGTCGTCCGACGCCCCGGACTCCGCGCGTCCGGGGCCGTACGGACCCTTCCCGCGTCCGGTCGTACGGCGTCCCGCGCCCGGCCCGAGCGGCGGCGCCGGGCCCGGGCCGGCTGGCCCGGTGCCCGCACGGAGCCGGGCCCGCGGGCCGAACTCCCCGCGCCCCGGCCCGCGTCGGGCTGAGCGGAACGGACCGTACCGCTACGGGGGATCCCCCCGCACCGGGCCCCGACCCTCCCGGGGGACCCGCAGCGGTGGATCCCGGTCCCGTGCCGACCCTGGCGGATGACGGTTCGCACGGTAGTCTCAGGGCGATATGAGCACCCAGAACCTCCCCCAGACCTCCGATCAGCAGGGCCGCAGGCCCCGGGTGGCCGTCGTCTTCGGCGGGCGCAGCTCCGAGCACGGGATCTCCACGGTCACCGCCGGTGCCGTGCTGCGGGCCATCGACCGGACCCGGTACGACGTCATCCCGGTCGGCATCACGGTCGACGGCCGCTGGGTGCTGACCGCGGACGATCCGGAACGGATGTCCATCACCGACCGGCGCACCCCCGAAGTCGCGGAGCTGACCGACGGCGCCGACGGCGCCGTGGTGCTCTCCGCCGAGCCGGGCAACCGCGAACTCGTCTACAGCGAGCCCGGGGCCGTCCCCAAGACGCTCGGCGAGGTCGATGTCGTCTTCCCCGTACTGCACGGCGTCTACGGCGAGGACGGCACCATCCAGGGCCTGCTGGAGCTGGCCGGGGTGCCGTACGTCGGCTCCGGCGTCCTCGCCTCCGCCGTCGGGCAGGACAAGGAGTACATGAAGCGGATCCTGGTCTCCTACGGGCTGCCCGTCGGCCCGTACGAGGTGATCCGCCCCCGCGAGTGGGAGCAGGACCAGGGCGCCGCCCGCAAGCGGCTCCTCCGGCTCGCCGACGACCACGGCTGGCCGCTCTTCGTGAAGCCCGCCCGGGCCGGTTCGTCGATCGGGATCAGCAAGGTCACCTCGGCCGACGGCCTGGACGCCGCGATCGAGGAGGCCCGCCGCCACGACCCCAAGATCATCGTCGAGGCGATGGTCCGGGGCCGTGAGATCGAGTGCGGAGTGCTGGAGTTCGAGGACGGGCCGCGGGCCAGCGTCCCGGCCGAGATCCTGGTCGACCAGGACGGCCAGTTCTACGACTTCGAGGCCAAGTACATCGACTCGGCCGACGGGGTCGTCCCGGCGAACCTCACCGAGGAGCAGACCGCCGAGGTCCAGCGGCTGGCCGTCGCCGCCTTCGAGGCCACCAGCTGCGAGGGCCTGGTCCGGGCCGACTTCTTCCTCACCGACGACGGCCGGTTCGTGATCAACGAGATCAACACCATGCCCGGGTTCACCCCGATCTCGATGTATCCGCGGATGTGGCAGGAGACCGGGGTCTCGTACCCCGAACTGATCGACCGGCTGATCGGCGCCGCGCTGCGCCGCTCCACCGGCCTGCGCTGACGGACCGTACCGGGCCGGGGCGAGGGCGCCGGGGCGGACGGCCCGTACCGGGCCCGGCGAACCCGGGCCCGGCGAACCCGGGCCCGGCCGACGGGCCCGACGGCCGCCGGATCCGCCGGGGAACCGGAAGCCGGGACGCGGGGCCTACGGGACGTCGATCGTGGCCGGTACGGTCTCCTTCACCGCGTCGGCGAGCTGCGCCAGCGGCGTGGAGTCGTGGGCGTACCGCTCGTCCATCGACACCTCCACATAGGCCGCGCGGAACGTGGTGGTGAAGCGCGTACCGCCGTCGGTCTCCTCCAGCAGCCAGCCGACGCCCTCCGCCTCGATGCCCTGCGCCGCCGGATCGCTCATCCCCTCGGGCCGCGGCACCCCGCAGCGCAGTACGATCGCCGCGTCACCCCAGCCGGCGGTCAGCGCCGACGCGGGCTCGGGGTCGGAACGGTCCTGTCCGCCGACCGTCTCCGGCAGCGCCCCGTCCAGTGCCTCGCAGACCGCCGACTCCTCGGCCTCGGGGCGGGGGACGGCGACCTCGGGCCGGTCCGCCGTACACGCGGACACGGTGAACAGCACGGCCGCGGACAGGGCGAGCGGAAGGGCCGGGATCGCGCGGCGGGAACGCGCGGGAACGCGCTGGCGGGAACGGGACCGACGGGCGGAATTCACCGCCCCAGGGTAGACGGGGGCTACAGGTGCACGACCGGGCAGGTGAGGGTACGGGTGATGCCGTCCACTTGCTGGACCTTCGCGACCACCAGGCGGCCCAGCTCGTCCACGGTGTCGGCCTGGGCCCGCACGATCACGTCGTAGGGACCCGTGACGTCCTCCGCCTGAATCACTCCCGGAATCTTCCCGATGGTCTCGGCGACGGCCGACGCCTTGCCCACTTCGGTCTGAATCAGGATGTACGCCTGTACCACGGAACCTCCTGGGCGGCCCTGGGTCCGCTTCCCCGTTCGACGGTGTCATCGGCGCCCTCGGCGCCCCGGGCGGGGAAACCCCAGGGGGGAGAAAGGGACGCCACGGTATCGCGTCGCCGCGGGCGACGGGGAGACCCGCGCGCCGGGTGGCGTCCGTAGTGTGGCGCGGGTCGAGCGCACATTGACGTATCCCTTGACGGTACCGAGCGGCCCGGCGGGTCGCGACCGCTCGGTGGCGGGGGCGCCGGGCGGCCCCGCCCGGCGTGATCCGGCACAGTACGAAAGACCGGCCGGGTGGTCCGGCGGGACGACGGAGAGGTGAGACTCGGGTGAAGGGCACTGTGGGCGAGTTGGGAGAGTTCGGCCTGATCAAAGAGCTCACCTCCCGGCTCACCTCCACCCCCGCGGTCCGGATCGGACCCGGTGACGACGCGGCCGTCGTCGCCGCGCCCGACCGGCGGGTCGTGGCGAGTACCGACGTACTCCTGGAGGGGCGGCACTTCCGCCGCGACTGGTCGACGGCGTACGACGTCGGACGCAAGGCCGCCGCGCAGAACTTGGCCGACATCGCGGCCATGGGCGCCGTACCCACGTCCCTGCTGCTCGGTCTGGTCGTCCCGGCCGACCTCCCCGTCACCTGGGCCACCGAACTCATGGACGGCATCCGCGACGAGAGCCAGGTCGCGGGCGCGGCCGTGGTCGGCGGCGACGTCGTCCGCGGCGAGCTGATCACCCTCGCCATCACGGCCCTCGGCGATCTGCGCGGCCACGAACCCGTCACCCGGAGCGGCGCCAGGCCCGGTGACGTCGTCGCCTACACCGGCTGGCTCGGCTGGTCCGCGGCCGGTCACGCCGTACTGTCCCGGGGATTCCGGTCCCCCCGCGCCTTCGTCGAGGCCCACCGGCGGCCCGAACCCCCGTACCACGCGGGGCCCGCCGCCGCCGGGCTCGGCGCGACCGCGATGTGCGACGTCAGCGACGGGCTGATCGCCGATCTCGGGCATATCGCCGAGGCCAGCAAGGTACGGATCGATCTGCGCTCCGGGGCGATCGACATCCCCGGCCAGATGAACGACATCGGACAGGCCGTCGGGGTCGATCCGGTGCAGTGGGTGCTCACCGGGGGAGAGGACCACGCGATCGTCGCGACCTTCCCGGCCGACACCAAGCTCCCCGCGCGCTGGAAGGTGATCGGCGAGGTGCTCCGCCCGGCGGCGGCGCCGCAGGTCACCGTGGACGGACTGCCGTGGACCGGCGGAAGCGGCTGGGACCACTTCGGGGACGGGTCATGAGAGGGGCGGGGAAGCGCATGCACGCAAACACGGACACGGACACGGGTGCGGATACGGGTTCGGGCGCGGTGGTGCCGGGCGGCCTGATCCCCGGCGCGCGGCCGGGCGGCGGCGGTACGGGACCGGGCGCGCGGGTCGCGCCGCCCCGGGTCCTGACGGTCGCCGGATCCGACTCCGGCGGCGGCGCCGGAATCCAGGCCGACCTCAAGACCATGCTCGCCCTCGGCACCCACGGCATGAGCGTGATCACCGCGATCACCGCCCAGAACTCCCTCGGCGTCCAAGGGGTCTGGGAACTCCCCGAGGAAGCCGTCCGGGCCCAGTACCGCAGCGTCGTGGACGATATCGGCGTCCAGGCCGTGAAGACCGGCATGCTGGCGTCCGCCCGGCTCGTGGAGACCGTCGCCGCCCTGCTCGCGGACGTGGCGGCGCCGGTCGTGGTCGACCCCGTCGGGGTCTCCAAACACGGCGACTCCCTGCTCGCCGAATCGGCGCTCGACGCGGTACGCGGCGTACTGCTGCCGCTGGCCACCGTCGCCACGCCCAACCTGGACGAGGTGACCCAGCTCACCGGAATCGTCGTCGACGACGAGGAGGGAATGCGCCGGGCCGCCGGGGCGATCCTGGAGTACGGGCCCCGCTGGGCGCTGATCAAGGGCGGCCACCTCGCGGGCGACGCGGTCGATCTGCTCACCGACGGCACGGCGGAGCACTGGCTGCGGGCCCCGCGCCACGACAACCGCCACACCCACGGCACCGGCTGCACCCTGGCGTCGGCTATCGCGGCGGGGCTGGCGAAGGGCTTGGGGGTGCCGGAGGCGGTGGCGGCGGCGAAGACGTATGTGACGGCGGCGATCCTGGCGGGATTCCCTCTCGGCGGCGGGGTGGGCCCCGTCCACCACGGCGTCACCCTGCCCTGACGCCCCCTTCTCACGACGCCGCGCCGTTGCCATGGGCGCTGGAGGACCTCCAGCGCCTCGCCTTCCCGGGCCGCGCCCGGCTACTGAAGCTCGTTCGCGGTCTGACGGCCGTCTGTGGCTTGTCGCGCAGTTCCCCGCGCCCCTGGTTGCCCTGCTGACCGCCCTCGGTAAGAGGCGGGCCCTCGTTGGTGGGGCGGTCCCTTTTCAGGGTCGGCGCCGGGGAGAGCTTTTAGGGGCGCGGGGAACTGCGCGACCAGCCACCGGCGGTCCGCAGACCGCCGACGACATCGGGTCGCCGGGCGAGACTCGGGTATTGGGGCGATGCGCCGGAGGGCCAAGGCGCTGGGGGTCCCCCCATTGCCGAAGGCATAGGGGGCGGAACTGCGCGACCAGCCACGCATGGTCGGCAGACCGCCGACAACATCGGGTCGCCGGGCGGGACCCGGGTAGTTCGGGCGGTGCCACGGAGGGCCAAGGCGCTGGGGGTCCCCCCATTGCCGAAGGCATAGGGGGCGGAACTGCGCGACCAGCCACAGACGGGCCGCGGACCGTGAACAACAGCAGGTCGCTGGGCGCGGGGCCGCCGGGGAAGGCCCAGGCGGCATGGTCGCGGCATGGGAAAAACCCCGGGCGGGCCCACCTTGGTGAGGTGGGCCCGCCCGGGGTAAAGGCAACCGGAGGGCTGCGCTAGCGACGGAGCATCCGCGTTAGCGCGAGACCTTGCCGGCCTTGATGCACGAGGTGCAGACGTTGAGCCGCTTCGGCGTCCGACCGACCACGGCACGCACGCGCTGGATGTTCGGGTTCCAGCGACGAGACGTACGGCGGTGCGAGTGCGAAATGTTGTTGCCGAAGCCCGGCCCCTTGCCGCAGACGTCGCAGTTGGCAGCCACGGGTCACTCCAAAGACTTCAGATGCACGTACAGTGAATTCCGGCGTGCCGGAAATCAGTAACTGACTCGGTGGCTTTGCCGGGAGATGGACGGCCTGATTTTCATCAGGCAACCGGAGCAGCATACAACGGCTTCGTCCTTTCCATGAAACTACCATGTCCGCCCGCCCCGCCCCCGCCCCCCGCCCCACCGGCGGACGGGGTCTACCCTGCGGTGCGACCCCGCCGACCGGGCCCGCCCGGGACCGCGCGTGCCCGGCAGCGGACGAGCCCACGACGGAGGAGGACCCCCAGGTGCCGCAGAAACTCGACGCCGCAGCGGTACGGGTCTGGTGCGCGGGGGCGCTGGAGTCGCTGGGCCGGGAGCGCGAGGAGATCGACGCGATCAATGTGTATCCGGTCGCGGACGGTGACACCGGTACCAATCTCTATCTGACGGTCGAGTCGGCCGTGACGGCCGTCGAGGCGGTCTTCGCCGCGCACGAGGCGACGGACCCGGACGGCGGCGTACCGGAGACGGCGGCGGTGATCGGGGCGATGGCGCACGGCGCGCTGCTGGGCGCCCGGGGCAATTCGGGCACGATCCTGGCCCAGCTGCTGCGCGGGGTCGCGGAGCGGGTCGGCGCGGGCGCCGGGCTCGCGGAGGCGCTGGACCGGGCCGCCGTACTGGCCCGGGAGGCCGTGGCCCACCCCGTGGAGGGCACCATCCTGACCGTGGCCTCGGCTGCCGCCTCGGCCGCCGCCTCGGCCGCCGCCTCGGCCGCGGCGGAAGCGGGAGACGGCGGCGGGTCCGGGGACGCCGGCGCGGCCCGGGCGGCGTACGACGGCGCGTGTACGGCGCTGGCCGCGACCCCGGGCCAGCTGGACGTGCTGGGCCGGGCGGGCGTGGTCGACGCGGGCGGCCGGGGCCTGCTGGCCGTACTGCGGGCCCTGGTGGCGGCGCTGACGGGGGAGTCGCCCGCGGTGCCCGCCCGCTCCCACGTCCCGGTCGCCGCGGTCGGCCCGGCCGGTCCCGGGGAGTGCGGCGACGGCGGTCCGGCGTTCGAGGTGATCTATCTGCTGGAGGCCGGTGACCCGGCCGTGGCCCGGCTGCGGGCCCGGCTCGACGCCCTGGGGGAGTCCCTGGTGGTGGTGGGCGGCGACGGGCTGTGGAACATCCACGTCCATACCGACGACGCGGGCGCCGCCGTCGAGGCGGGTGTGGAGGCGGGCCGTCCGCACCGGATCCGGATCACCCATCTCACCGGGTCCGGCCCGGGACCCGTACCGGAGCAGGTCCAGCGGGCCGTCGTGGTGGTCGTCCCCGGTGACGGTCTCGCGGCGCTCTGCGCGGAGGCGGGCGCGACGCCGCTGCTGGCCCGCCCCGGGGAGCCACCCGCCAGCGGGGAGCTGGTGGAGGCGATCCGCCGGGCCCACGCCCGGGAAGTGGTGCTGCTGCCGAACTCCGCCGAACTGCGGCACACCGCGGCCGCGGCGGCCGAGCAGGCCCGTACCGAAGGGGTGAGGGTCGCCCTCGTGCCCACCCGCGCCGCCGTCCAGGGCATCGCGGCCCTCGCGGTCCACGAGCCGGGCCGCCGGTTCGACGAGGACGTGGTGGCGATGACGGCGGCGGCCGGGGCCACCCGGCACGCGGAACTGGCGGTCGCCGAGCACCGGTCGTGGACCAGCGCCGGGGTCTGCCAGGCCGGGGACGTCCTCGGCCTGATCGACGGGGACGTCGCCGTCATCGGCCAGGACGTCGCCGAGACCGCGGTCGCCGTACTGGACCGGATGCTGGCGGCGGGCGGCGAGCTGGTCACCCTCGTCCTCTCCGGGGACCTGCCGGACGGCCCGGCGACGGCCGCCCGCCTGGAGCGGCACGTCCGGGAGGCGTATCTGGCCGTGGACACCGTGGTCTACCAGGGGGGACCGGGCACCAGCCCGCTGCTGATCGGGGTGGAGTGAGGGCCGTCCCGTACGGTCGCGGACCCGGATGTCGGTGCCGTGGTGTGCAATGGACGATGTGTCCGTCCTGAGTGAACCCCTCAAGAAGACGCTCGGCCCCGCCACCGCGAAGGTGCTCGGCGAGCAGCTCGGCCTGCACACCGTCGGGGATCTGCTGCACCACTACCCCCGGCGGTACGAGGAGCGGGGCCAGCTGACCCGTCTCTCCGAGCTGCCGCTGGACGAGGACGTGACCGTGGTCGCCCAGGTCGCCGACTCCCGGGTGCACACCTTCAACGGCGGCCGGGGCAAACGTCTGGAGCTGACCATCACCGACGGCAGCGGCAGGCTCCAGCTCGTCTTCTTCGGCCGGGGTGTCCACAAGCCGCAGTCCGAGCTGCCGCCCGGCAGCCGGGCCATGTTCGCCGGGAAGGTCTCGGTCTTCAACCGCAGACTCCAGCTCGCCCACCCCACCTACGCCAAGCTGGGTGCCGAACCCGGCGGAGGGGCCGAGGGCGGGGGCGGCGCGTACGGGGAGCCGGGCGCCGCCGGGGGAGACGACGCGGCCGTGGAGTCCTGGGCCGGCGCCCTCATCCCGATCTACCCGGCCTGCAAGGGCATGGAGTCGTGGAAGATCGCCAAGGCGGTCGACGCGGTACTGCCCAGGGCCCGGGACGCGGTGGACCCGCTGCCCGACGCGCTGCGCGAGGGCCGGGGCTTCGTACCGCTGCCCGAGGCGCTGCTGAAAGTGCACCGGCCCCGGACCAAAGCCGATGTCGAGGACGCCAGGGCCCGGCTGAAATGGGACGAGGCATTCGTCCTCCAGGTCGCGCTGGCCCGGCGGCGGTACGCGGACGCCCAGCTCCCCGCGGTCGCCCGCCGGGCCCCGGCGGACGGGCTGCTCGCCGCCTTCGATGCCCGGCTGCCGTTCACCCTCACCGAGGGCCAGCGGAAGGTGACCGCCGAGATCTTCGACGATCTGGCCACCGAACACCCGATGCACCGGCTGCTCCAGGGCGAGGTCGGCTCCGGCAAGACACTGGTCGCGCTGCGGGCGATGCTCGCGGTCGTGGACGCGGGCGGCCAGGCGGCCATGCTCGCGCCCACCGAGGTGCTGGCCCAGCAGCACCACCGCTCGATCGTGGAGATGATGGGCGAGCTGGCCGAGGGCGGACTCCTCGGCGGGGCCGAGCACGGCACCAAGGTGGTGGCCCTGACCGGCTCCATGGGTGTCCCGGCCCGGCGGCAGGCCCTGCTGGACCTGGTGACCGGCGAGGCGGGGATCGTGATCGGTACGCACGCCCTGATCGAGGACAAGGTCAAGTTCCACGACCTCGGTCTGGTGGTCGTGGACGAACAGCACCGGTTCGGGGTCGAGCAGCGGGACGCGCTGCGCTCCAAGGGGAAACAGCCGCCGCATCTGCTGGTGATGACCGCCACCCCCATCCCGCGGACCGTCGCGATGACCGTCTTCGGCGATCTGGAGACCTCCGTCCTCGACCAGCTGCCCGCCGGGCGGTCGCCGATCGCCAGCCATGTGGTGCCCGCCCGGGACAAGCCGCACTTCCTCGCCCGCGCCTGGGAACGGGTCCGCGAGGAGGTCGGCAAGGGCCATCAGGCGTATGTGGTCTGTCCCCGGATCGGTGACGAGGCCGACGAGAAGCCGAAGGGCAAGAGCGCGACCGATGCCGACGGCGGCGCCGACGCGGCCGAGAAGCGGCCTCCGCTGGCCGTGCTGGACGTCGCCGCCGACTTGGCGGGGGGCGCGCTGGCCGGACTCCGGGTCGAGGTGCTGCACGGCCGGATGCCCCCCGACGACAAGGACGACGTGATGCGCCGCTTCGCCGCGGGCGAGGTGGACGTCCTGGTGGCGACGACCGTGATCGAGGTCGGGGTGAACGTCCCCAACGCCACCGCGATGGTGATCATGGACGCGGACCGGTTCGGCGTCTCCCAGCTCCACCAGCTGCGCGGCCGGGTCGGCCGGGGCTCGGCCCCCGGGCTCTGTCTGCTGGTCACCGAGGCCCCGGAGGCGAGCCCCGCCCGGGCCAGACTGGGCGCCGTGGCCGCCACCCTCGACGGCTTCGAGCTGTCCCGGATCGACCTCGAACAGCGCCGTGAGGGCGATGTGCTGGGCCAGGCGCAGTCCGGGGTCCGGTCCTCGTTGCGGATGCTCGCCGTCATCGAGGACGAGGAGGTCATCGCGGCGGCCCGGGAGGAAGCAGTCGCCGTGGTCGCCGCCGATCCCGAGCTGTCCGGACTGCCCGAGCTGCGGACGGCGCTGGACGCGCTGCTGGACGCGGAGCGCGAGCGCTATCTGGACAAGGGCTGAGCCGCGCCCGGCGCCGTACCGCCGGGGCGGGCCCCGTACGGCTCCGGGGCGCGTCCGGAGCCGTAGGGCCCGGCGGCGCGTGCGGTCCGCGGGCCGTACGTCCGGGCCCTCCGCGGGCCGGGGCGCGGGCGCGCGGTGGGCGGCCGGGAGCTGAGAGAATGATCGCGGCGGCCGTGCTCCCGAGCGATCCGCCCGGATCCGGCCCCACCCCGGCCGACCCGATCGACCGACCCGATCGACCCGACCGACCGCTTCGACCACAAGGACCGAGATGACCCGCGTGATCGCCGGTACGGCCGGCGGGCGTCGGCTCGCCGTACCGCCCGGCACCGGTACCCGCCCCACCTCCGACCGGGCACGGGAAGGGCTCTTCTCCACCTGGCAGTCCCTGCTGGGTACGGTCGACGGGATCCGGGTCGCCGATCTGTACGCGGGCTCCGGCGCCGTCGGTCTGGAGGCGCTCTCCCGGGGCGCGGCCCACGCCCTGCTGGTGGAGGCCGACGCCCGGGCCGCCCGGGTGGTCCGGGAGAACGTCCGCGTCCTGGGGCTGCCGGGCGCCGAGGTCCGTACCGGCCGGGCCGAACAGCTCGTCGCCGGGCCCGTGCCCGGTGCCCCGTACGACGCCGTCTTCCTCGATCCGCCCTACGCGGTCGGGGACGATGATCTTCGGGAGATCCTGCTCACACTCCTGGCCGGGGGGTGGCTTGCGGACGGCGCCCTCGTCACCGTGGAACGGAGCACCAGAGGCGGAACCTTCCGCTGGCCGCCGGGTTTCGAACCACTGCGGTCCCGTCGCTACGGCGAGGGAACGTTTTGGTACGGTCGCGCCGCCTCTGTCTGCGACGAGGCATCCCAGTGCGAAGACGCTTCATGACCGGACCGGAGAGCGAGGGACTTCCAGTGCGCCGCGCAGTCTGTCCCGGGTCGTTCGACCCGATCACCAACGGACACCTCGACATCATCGCCCGCGCCTCCAAGCTGTACGACGTCGTCTACGTCGCGGTGATGATCAACAAGTCGAAGCAGGGCCTGTTCACCGTGGAGGAGCGGATGGAACTGATCCGCCGGGTGACGGGCGATTACGGGAACGTGGTCGTCGAATCCCACCACGGCCTGCTGGTGGACTTCTGCAAGGAACGGGACATCCCCGCCATCGTCAAGGGGCTGCGGGCCGTCAGCGACTTCGACTACGAACTCCAGATGGCCCAGATGAACAACGGACTCTCGGGCGTCGAGACGCTCTTCGTCCCCACCAACCCCACCTACAGCTTTCTCTCCTCCAGCCTGGTCAAGGAGGTCGCGGCCTGGGGCGGGGACGTCTCCCATCTGCTGCCTCCGCCGGTCCAGGAGGCGCTGTCGCGGCGGCTCGCCGAGAAGTGACCGTCCGTACCCGTTCCGCCCCGTACAGTCGTCCGCGCGACTCCCGTACCAGCGCAGGAACGGCGGAACCCCGGTGGATGTGCAGAAGAAGCTCGACGAGATCGCCGCGGCGCTGGACGGCGCCCGGTCGCTGCCCATGTCGGCCTCGTGCGTCGTCAACCGGGCCGAACTGCTCGCCCTGGTCGAAGGGGCGCGGGCGGCGCTGCCCGGCTCCCTCGACCGGGCCCGGGAGCTGATCGGCGAACGGGAGCGGCTGGTCGACGGAGCCCGGGCGGAGGCGCGCCGGATCGTCGAGGACGCCCGCGCCGAACGGGCCGCCCTGCTCTCCGGTACCGGGATCGCCCGGGAGGCGGACGCGGAGGCCGGCCGGATCCTCGCCGAGGCCCACCGGGCCGCCGCCGAGATCCGTACCGACGCCGACCGGTACGTCGACTCCAAGCTGGCCAACTTCGAGGTCGTCCTCACCAAGGCCATCGGCTCGGTCGCCGTGGGCCGGGAGCGGCTGCCGGGCCCGTACCCGGAGCCGTACGCCGCCCCCGAGGTCCCCGGCCCCCGCGCACCGGCACCGCCGCAGGCGCCGGAAGCGCCGGAACCGGCGGTACCGGATCCGGTGGTCGTCGCCGAGCGGGCCGACGCCTCCGCCCGCGCCACCCTCGACGCCTTCGAGACCGTACTCACCAGAACCCTGGACGCGGTCGGACGCGGACGCCGCACCCTGTACGCGCGGACGGGAGACGATCCGGCCGGGTTCCCGGACGCGCTCGACGTCCCCGAGCGGGCCACCAGCGACGCCGAGTATCTGGCCGGTCTCGCCGAGCCGCCCGGCCGCCCCTTCCCGGCCGGACCGGCGACCGGAGGCTGAACCGCCCCGCCCCTGCCCCGCCCGGCCCGGGGCGGGGGCCGACCGGGGTCCACCGCGCGTCGGCGTCGCAAGGGGTCCACCGCGCCCCCGCTCGCCCCCCGCACCGGTCCGGTGCGCGGCGTCACGGTCCGTACGGATACGGTGCGGGTACGGCCCGGATCCCGGGCGGATTTCTCGCGCGGCCCGGCCGGGGAAACCCGGCCCGCGGCGGCGCTCCGCCCGGCCGCGGCCGGGACGATCGGGGCCGGATTGGGCCGACGGCGCCCGGTCCAGTATCCTGGCTCTTCGGTCGCGCCTCGTTCGCGATCCCGGCTGCCTGTATCCCCTCGCCGGGGACGGCGGCCCTCCCCTCCGACGCATCAGCCCGGCGCGTCGGCACGACCCGAAAGCAGGAAGACCCCTGAACGCCCGCCTCGACCACCGCGACCCCCTCGTGTTCGACACACACGAGCTGGGGCGGCGTCCCGGCGCGCTCCAGCGGCTCTCCCGCTCCGTGCCGGCGCCGAAGGACCTGGGCATCGAAGACGTCGTGGCCGTGCCCGAGGGCGCGCCCGTCGAACTGGAACTCCGCCTGGAGTCGGTCATGGAAGGGGTGCTCGTCACGGGCACCGCCCGTGCGTCGGCCGAGGGGGAGTGCGTAAGGTGTCTGGAGCCGCTGCGACTCGACGTCGCCGCGGACTTCCAGGAGATGTTCACGTACCCCGCCGCCGACGACCGGGGACGCGGCCGAGCCGCGGAGCCCGGCGACGACGACGAGGACGAGGACACTCTCTTTCTCGAGGACGGCCTGTTCGGCCTCGAACCCGTGCTGCGTGACGCGGTGGTGCTCGCCCTGCCGATGCAGCCGGTGTGCCGGGAGGACTGTGCCGGACTCTGCGCCCAGTGCGGAATCCGGCTCGACGACGACCCGGACCACCACCACGACGCCGTCGACATTCGTTGGGCGGCACTGCAAGGACTCGCCGACACCGTTCGGGACGGCGAGAAGGACAACATGGGCGGCGCCGGCTCCGGCGTCGACGAGAAGCAGGAGAAGTAGCCGTGGCTGTTCCGAAGCGGAAGATGTCGCGCAGCAACACGCGCCACCGCCGGTCGCAGTGGAAGGCTGCGGTCCCCACCCTGGTTTCGTGTGAGCGTTGCCAGGAGCCCAAGCTGCAGCACATCGCGTGCCCCAGCTGCGGCACCTACAACAAGCGCCAGGTCCTCGAGGTCTGAGCGGCTGGTGAGAGGCCCGATGTCTGAGCTGTCCAACGCCGGAGACGAAAAGCCGGCGGACAACGCCGACGCGGTCGACGCAGCCTCGCCCCACGCGCTTCTGGAAGGGCGGCTCGGCTATCAGGTCGAGTCCGCCCTTCTGGTGCGTGCGCTGACCCACCGCTCGTACGCGTACGAGAACGGCGGTCTGCCCACCAACGAGCGGCTGGAGTTCCTCGGGGACTCCGTTCTCGGCCTGGTGGTCACCGATACCCTCTACCGCAGCCATCCCGACCTCCCGGAGGGGCAGCTCGCCAAGCTGCGGGCCGCGGTGGTCAACTCGCGCGCGCTCGCCGGGGTGAGCCGCGGCCTCGACCTGGGCTCCTTCATCCGGCTCGGCCGTGGTGAAGAGGGCACGGGCGGCCGGGACAAGGCGTCCATCCTTGCCGACACCCTCGAAGCGGTGATCGGCGCCGTCTACCTCGACCAGGGGCTCGACGCGGCGTCGGAGCTGGTACACCGGCTCTTCGACCCGCTGATCGAGAAGTCGTCCAACCTGGGCGCCGGTCTGGACTGGAAGACCAGTCTCCAGGAACTGACCGCCGCCGAGGGCCTCGGGGTCCCGGAGTACCTCGTCACGGAGACGGGTCCGGACCACGAGAAGACCTTCACCGCTGCCGCCCGCGTCGGTGGTGTCTCGTACGGCACCGGCACCGGCCGCAGTAAGAAGGAGGCGGAGCAGCAGGCCGCCGAGGCGGCCTGGCGGGAGATCCGCAGCGCCGCCGACGCACGCCTGGCCGCCGAGAAGAACCAGCAAGCGGAAGCCCCCGGGACGGACCGGGGCGAGACCGGGAACGGTGGTCGGGCCGACGCCTGACCACTGCTTCCGCCCGATGGGGCGACCGCAGGTCCGAGCCCCCTTTCCGGCGATGCCGGGGAGGGGGCTCGACGCCGTTCACGACCCCCGTTCGGCGGTACGCTGCGGGCGTCGGCGAGAGCGCAACCGGAGGATGCCGTGCCCGAACTGCCCGAGGTCGAGGTCGTACGCCGGGGACTCATGCGATGGGTCACCGGACGGACCGTCGCCGAGACCCAGGTCCGCCATCCGAGGGCGGTCCGCCGCCATCCGGCCGGTGCCGTCGACTTCGCCGCCCGGCTGACCGGGCAGAGCCTCGGCCCGGCCTGCCGCCGGGGCAAGTACCTCTGGTTCCGGATCGGCGACGGGGACCTGTCGCTCCTCGGCCATCTCGGGATGAGCGGCCAGCTGCTGGTCCAGCCCGAAGGCGCGCCCGACGATCGGCATCTGAGGATCCGGTTCCGCTTCGACGACACCATCGGGACCGAGCTGCGCTTTGTCGACCAGCGCACCTTCGGCGGGCTGTCGGTCCACGAGAACACCCCCGACGGGCTGCCGTCGGCCATCGCCCATATCGCCCGCGACCCGCTCGATCCGGCCTTTGACGACGAGGCGTTCCTGGTCGCCCTGCGACTGCGGCGGACCACCGTCAAACGGGCCCTGCTGGACCAGACGCTGATCAGCGGGGTGGGAAATATCTACGCCGACGAGGCGCTGTGGCGGGCGAGGGTGCACTACGACCGGCTCACGTCGGGCCTCAACCGGCCCCGGGCCGCCGAACTGCTCGGACATGTCCGCGATGTGATGACGGCCGCCCTCGCGGAGGGCGGCACCAGCTTCGACAGCCTCTATGTGAATGTGAACGGCGAATCCGGATACTTCGACCGGTCGCTCGACGCCTACGGGCGGGAGGACGAGCCCTGCCGCCGCTGCGGTACGCCGATCCGGCGCCGTCCGTGGATGAACCGCTCCAGCTACTACTGTCCCCGCTGCCAGCGCCCGCCCCGGCCCTGACGGCGCGAGATCCGGCCCGGGGCCGGGCGCTCAACGGGGCGGCAGATCACCGGGCCGCCGGGGAACGGGACCCCCGGTCACCGGGATCGCCCGGATCCCGGAGTTCGAGGGCCCGGGAATCAGTAGCCGAAGTTCTGGGTCCACCAGGGGCCGCCGTCGCCCAGGTGGACACCGACGCCGAGGGTCTTGTAGTCGCAGTTCAGAATGTTCGCGCGGTGGCCTTCGCTCTTCATCCAGGCGTCCATCACCGCCGCCGCGTCGCCCTGGCCCCGGGCGATGTTCTCGGCCGCCAGGTTCTTCACCCCGGCCTGCTCGGCCCGGTCCCAGGGGGTGTCGCCGTCGGGGTCCGTATGGTCGAAGAAGCCGCGCCCGGCCATGTCGGAGCTGAAGTTCCCGGCGAGCTTCGCCAGTCCCGCGTCGTAGCGCAGGGGAGCACAGCCCGCCTTGGCACGCTCCTGGTTCACCAGCTCCAGGACCTCGGCCTCCATCGCGGACTCGGTGGTGGTCGCGGCGGTCCGCTTCCGCTCCGGAGCCTTGCTCTTCGGGGCCGGGGGCGCGCTCCGCTTCGAGTCCGCGGTGTCGTGTCCGCCGGTGCGCTGCGCGGGGACGGTCGCCTTACGGGACGCCGGGGCCTCCCGCTCGGCCCGCTCACGGGCCGCCGCGTCCGCCTTCTCCCGTTCCGACGGGGAAGGGGACGGCTTCTTCGCCGCCGGGGAGCCGCTCGGGGACCGTGACGGCAGATGCGGGGCCGACGGGCCCGAACCGGGCGTTCCGGCCGTGGCCGCCGAGCCGCTGTCGCCCTGGGTCTGGAGCGTCGGCGGGCCCTGGGATCCGACCGCCTTGCCGGGCGCGGCCTCGCCCCCGGTCACCAGGGTGTCGCCGCCGGGCAGCAGCCCCGACGCCATGGCCACGGCACCCATGGCCACCGCGGCGGAAGCGCCGAGCAGCCCCGTACGCACGGGCACACCCCGGCGTTTGGTGGTGCTTCGATGACGTCCCATCTGGCTGTGCCTTCCTCGTACCGCGGAACCCGGAGCGCACGAACACATCGCTTACCGGACCCCATCCGGGCAAAACCGGAGACGGGCTCGCCCGAACGGGTGACGTTCATTGCGAGGGGACTGTACGCCATGAGCCGAGTGACGGAAGTGCCTCCTGAGGAAGCAGTGCGGACCGTACGGCGGCTACCTTGACGCCATGAATGACGCCGCACGACTGACGGCCTGGGTACGCGGGCGAGTACAGGGAGTGGGCTTTCGTTGGTTCACCAGGGCAAACGCCTTGGAGATCGGCGGGCTCACGGGATTCGCCCTCAATCTCGACGACGGCCGGGTGCAGGTGGTGGCCGAGGGGTCACGTGAGAATTGCCACCGTCTCCTGGAGTGGCTCCGCTCCGGCGACACACCCGGGCGCGTCGACGGTGTCACTGAGATCTGGGACACGCCTCGCGGGGGATACGACGGATTCGCGATCCGTTGACCCGGCGCCCCGGACACCACCCGCACGGCGGACGCCGCAGACCGTCCCCGGCACCCTCCCGAGCGGGAAACAGCCTGGTGGTTGCCAAGGTCGGCGGTTCGTGCCAGGCTGCGCGGGAACGGATGATCTCCACGCCCCCGGGCCCCGGAAGACCGCCCGCGCCGCCCCCGAGGCGGCCGGATGCCGGTCGGTGCCGCCCCCGCAGCGGGGCGTGATCGTGTTGACCGTCAAACTTTTTGGTGAGACTCTGGAAGCCCCGCGCACCCTAGCTGTTCGGCAGTAGGAACCGCAGCGAGATCAGCGTCAGTCACTCTGTCGGGCACCAGCGGGTGCGAATCCCTCACGACCCACACCGCATCGGTCGGTCACTCATTGTGGAGGACCATCCATCATGGCAAAGGCGCTTCTCGGTTACGTCGGCGGTTCCGACCCGCGACTCCTCGCCGAGATGCGACGGCTGCAGCAGCGTGTCCAGGACCTGGAATCCGAACTCGCACGGATCCAGGTCGAGAACGACGCGCTGAACGCCGCTGTCGCCCAGCACCCCCGCGAGTCGCTGCTCGACGGCATCGACATCGACGTACCGCAGGCGGAGCCGGCGCTCACCTGAGCCCGGAGATCCACCGGAGATCCATCGCGCGAAGATATGCAAGGGACGCCTCGGCGTCCCTTCTTTCTTTCTCTTCCTACTCGATCTTCCCTCGCCCCGTCCCCGTCGTCCGTGCTGTTCGCATGGTCCGTACTGGTCCGCTTTGGTCTGTTGCCCGGCCGCCCCGTACGACCTCCGGAACCGTCCGCCCCGCCCCGCCGATCCGCCCCTCGTCGCTCCCCGGCACTCCACCACGGTCGGGGTCCGACCCCGGCCCCGTGCCTTACCGACAGATGTGCCCTGCGCCTCCCCCGGTGAAACCGCGACCGAACCACGGGTGGCCACCGGGGCACCGGGCGCACCGAAAGGTAGAGTCCGGCTGCGTGCACCTCAAGGCCATGACCCTCCGCGGCTTCAAATCCTTCGCCTCCGCCACCACCCTGCGGTTCGAGCCCGGCATCACCTGTGTCGTGGGCCCCAACGGCTCCGGGAAGTCCAATGTGGTGGACGCCCTGTCCTGGGTCATGGGCGAGCAGGGGGCCAAGTCGCTGCGCGGCGGCAAGATGGAGGACGTCATCTTCGCCGGGACCACCGGCAGGCCCCCGCTCGGCCGGGCCGAGGTGTCCCTGACCATCGACAACTCCGACGGCGCCCTCCCCATCGAGTACGCCGAGGTCACCATCACACGGATCATGTTCCGCAACGGCGGCAGCGAGTACCAGCTCAACGGCGACACCTGCCGCCTCCTCGACATCCAGGAACTGCTCTCCGACTCCGGTATCGGCCGGGAGATGCATGTCATCGTCGGCCAGGGCCGTCTCGACTCCGTACTCCACGCCGACCCGATGGGCCGCCGGGCCTTCGTCGAGGAGGCCGCGGGTGTACTGAAACACCGCAAGCGCAAGGAGAAGGCGCTGCGGAAACTGGACGCCATGCGGGCCAACCTGGCCCGGATCCAGGACCTCACCGACGAACTGCGCCGCCAGCTCAAACCCCTCGGCCGACAGGCCGCCGTCGCCCGCCGGGCCGCCGTCATCCAGGCCGATCTCCGCGACGCCCGGCTCCGGCTCCTCGCCGACGACCTGGTCGGGCTGCGGGCCGCGCTCAGCGCCGAGATCGCCGACGAGGCCGCCCTCAAGGAACGCAGGGAGCGCACCGCCCGGGAACTGCGCGACGCCCTCGCCCGCGAGGCCGACCTGGAGGACGAGGTACGCCGGATCGCGCCGCGCCTCGAACGCGCCCGGCAGACCTGGAACGAACTCTCCCGGCTCGCCGAACGCGTCCGCGGCACGGTCTCCCTCGCCGACGCCCGGGTCCGCAGCGCCACCGACCGCCCGGCCGACGAACGGCGCGGCCGCGACCCCGAGGACATGGAGCGGGAGGCCGCCCGGATCCGGGAGCAGGAGGCCGAACTGGAGGCCGCCCTCGAAGCCGCCGAACACGCCCTGGAGGACACCGTCGCCCACCGCGCCGACCTCGAACGGCGGCTCGCCGCCGAGGAACGCCGCCTCAAGGACGTCGCCCGGGCCATCGCCGACCGCCGGGAGGGCCTGGCCCGGCTGGGCGCCCAGACCACCGCCGCCCGGGGCCGGGCCGCCTCCGCGCAGGCCGAGATCGAACGGCTCACCGTCGCCCGCGACGAGGCGCGGGAACGCGCGGTCACCGCCCGCGAGGCGTACGAGGAACTCCGCGCCGAGGCCGACGGCGTCGACGCCGGGGACACCGAACTCGCCGAACGCCATGACGCCGCCCGCCGCGCGCTGGCCGGCGCCGAGACCGCCCTGACCACGGCCCGGGACACCCTCGGCGACGCCGAACGGCGCCGGGCCGCCGTCGCCGCCCGCCGGGACGCCCTCGCCCTCGGGCTGCGCCGCAAGGACGGCACCGGCGCCCTGCTCGCCGCCCGGGACCGGCTGACCGGCCTGCTGGGACCGGCGTCCGAACTGCTCGCCGTCACCCCGGGGCACGAGATCCCGGTCGCCGCGGCCCTCGGCGCCGCCGCCGACGCGGTCGCCGTCACCGGCCCGGCCGCCGCCGCCGAGGCGCTGCGACTGCTGCGCAAGTCCGACGCGGGCCGGGCCGCGATACTGCTGGGCGACGCCCCCGAGGCACCCGGCCCGCCGCGCGAGGAGCGCCCGGGTCTCGTCCACGCCGCCGATCTGGTGCGGGGCCCCGCCGAACTGATGCCCGCCGTCCGGGGACTCCTCCGCGACACCGTCGTCGTCGGCACGCTGGAGGAGGCCGAGGAACTCGTCTACGCCCGCCCCGGGCTCACCGCCGTCACCGCCGAGGGCGACGTCCTCGGCGCGCGCTTCGCCCAGGGCGGCTCCGCCGGGGCGCCCACCCTGCTGGAGGTCCAGGCGTCGGTCGACGAGGCCGCCGCCGAACTCGCCGGCCTGGAGACCCGCTGCGCCGAACTGACCGACGCCCGGGAGAGCGCCGCCGGGCGGCGGACGGAGAGCGCCGCGCTCGTCGAGGAACTGGGGGAGCGCCGCCGTACCGCCGAACGCGAGAAGTCCGCGCTCTCCGGCCGCCTCGGCACGCTCCAGGGCCAGGCGCGGGCCGCCGAGGGCGAGGCCGAGCGCACCGGCGCGGCCGTCGACCGAGCCGGTGCGGCGCTGGAACGCGCCCGCGAGGAAGCCGACGAGGTCGCCGGACGCCTGGCGGCGGCCGAGGAGGCGGCGCCCTACGGGGAGGACGCCGAGGAACCCGACACCCAGGAACGGGACCGGCTCGCCGCCGACGGCGCCAACGCCCGGCAGACCGAGATGGAGGCCCGGCTCCAGGTACGTACCCACGAGGAGCGGGTGAAGGGACTGGCGGGCCGGGCCGACGCCCTCGACCGGGGGGCGCGCGCGGAGCGCGAGGCCAGGGCGCGGGCCGAGCGGCTGCGCGCCCGGCTGCGGTACGAGGCCGAGGTGGCGGCGGCCGTCGCCACCGGTACCCGGACACTGCTGGCCCATGTGGAGGTATCGCTGGGCCGGGCGGAGGAGGAACGTACCGCCGCCGAGGCCGCCCGGGCCGAACGGGAGGGCGCGCTGGGCACCGCCCGGGCCCGGGGCCGCGATCTCAAGGCCGGTCTCGACAAACTGACGGACTCCGTGCACCGGGGCGAGGTGCTGGGCGCCGAGAAGCGGCTGCGGATCGAACAGCTGGAGACCAGGGCGCTGGAGGAGCTGGGGGTGGAGCCCGCGGGGCTGGTCGCCGACTACGGCCCCGACCAGCCCGTACCGCCGTCCCCGCCCGCCGAGGGCGAGGAGCTGCCGGAGGACCCCGGGCATCCGCGCAATCTGCCCAGGGCCTTCGACCGGGCCGAACAGGAGAAGCGCCTCAGAGCCGCCGAACGCGCCTATCAGCAGCTCGGCAAGGTCAATCCGCTGGCCCTGGAGGAGTTCGCGGCGCTGGAGGAGCGGCACCAGTTCCTCTCCGAACAGCTGGAGGATCTGAAGAAGACCCGGGCCGATCTGCTGTCGGTGGTCAAGGAGGTCGACGAGCGGGTCGAGCAGGTCTTCACCGAGGCGTTCCGGGACACCGCGCGCGAGTTCGAGGGCGTCTTCTCCCGGCTCTTCCCGGGCGGCGAGGGGCGGCTGGTGCTGACCGACCCCGAGAACATGCTCACCACCGGTATCGACGTGGAGGCCCGGCCGCCGGGCAAGAAGGTCAAACGGCTCTCCCTGCTCTCCGGCGGTGAGCGGTCCCTGACGGCGGTGGCGATGCTGGTCTCCATCTTCAAGGCCAGGCCCAGCCCCTTCTATGTGATGGACGAGGTCGAGGCGGCGCTGGACGACACCAATCTCCAGCGGCTGATCCGGATCATGCAGGAGCTGCAGGAGTCGTCCCAGCTGATCGTGATCACCCATCAGAAGCGGACGATGGAGGTCGCGGACGCGCTCTACGGGGTCTCCATGCAGGGCGACGGGGTCTCGAAGGTGATCAGCCAGCGGCTGCGGTGACCACTCCGCGCTCCGCGCGGCACCGGAGGCGCGGGAACCGGCCGGGCCACGAACGGCGCCGGTCGGCCGTCCGGTCAGCCGGTCAGCCGGTGAGCCGGAGACGCGGGGCCCGGGGGAGTGAGCCGTACGACATCGGGGCGCCGGGCCGGGCCCGGGGCCGTACAGCCGTAGCGGCGCGATCGTCTGAGCCGTTCGGGTGACGGGGGCTCAATCCCCGGTGGGGCGCGGCGGGTGCGGGCCCGAGCTGGCACGGGGGATGATCCGGACTCCGCCGGGTAGGCGACGGCCGTGCCCGCCCGGCCCCCGGACGGGTCCCGCCGTCCCGGGCACAGCCGACCGAACCGGGCCCTCGCGGACACCGAAGCAGCAGCTCAAGTGGTGCGCCACGACAAGGTGTGCGCCACTTGAAGGGCTCCCACCGGAGTCGGCCCCAGGAGTAGACGTGTCCAGCACCGCGCAGCCCCCATCCCCGCCGGGGCCCTCTCCGGCCCATGCCGAAAACCTCGGCCACGTCGTCTTCATCACCGCCGCCGCGGCGATGGGCGGCTTCCTCTTCGGCTACGACAGCTCCGTCATCAACGGCGCCGTCGAGGCGATCCGCGACCGGTACGACATCGGCTCCGCCGAACTCGCCCAGGTCATCGCGATCGCCCTGATCGGCTGTGCGATCGGGGCCGCCACGGCGGGCCGGATCGCCGACCGGATCGGCCGGATCGCCTGTATGCGGATCGCCTCCGTCCTCTTCACCGCCAGCGCGATCGGCTCCGCCCTCCCGTTCGCCCTCTGGGACCTGGCGATGTGGCGGATCATCGGCGGCTTCGCCATCGGCATGGCGTCCGTGATCGGGCCCGCGTACATCGCCGAGGTCTCCCCGCCCGCCTACCGGGGACGGCTGGCCTCCTTCCAGCAGGCGGCGATCGTCATCGGCATCGCCGTCTCCCAGCTGGTGAACTTCGGCATCCTGCAGATCGCCGACGGCGACCAGCGGGGCGAGATCGGCGGCCTGGAGGCATGGCAGTGGATGCTCGGGGTGATGGTCGTCCCCGCCGTGCTCTACGGGCTCCTCTCCTTCGCCATCCCCGAATCGCCCCGCTATCTGCTGTCGGCGGGCAAGGTGGAGCGGGCGAAGCAGGTCCTGGTGGAGGTGGAGGGCGAGCACATCGACCTCGACCACCGGGTCGCCGAGATCCAGCAGGCCATGCACCGGGAACACAAGTCGACCTTCAAGGACCTGCTGGGCGGCCGGTTCGCCTTTCTGCCGATCGTCTGGGTCGGGATCGGGCTCTCCGTCTTCCAGCAGCTCGTCGGCATCAATGTGGTGTTCTACTACTCGACGACGCTCTGGCAGTCGGTCGGTATCGACCCCTCCGGCTCCTTCTTCTACTCCTTCACCACCTCCATCGTGAATATCGTCGGTACCGTGATCGCGATGGTGCTGGTGGACCGGATCGGGCGCCGTCCGCTGGCCCTGATCGGCTCCGCCGGAATGGCGGTCGCCCTGGCCCTCGAGGCATGGGCCTTCTCGGCGCCGCTGGTCGACGGGAAACTGCCCAGCACCGAGGGCGCGGTGGCGCTGGTCGCCGCCCATGTGTTCGTACTCTTCTTCGCCCTCTCGTGGGGTGTGGTGGTCTGGGTACTGCTGGGCGAGATGTTCCCCAACCGGATCCGAGCGGCGGCCCTCGGGGTGGCGGCCTCCGCGCAGTGGATCGCCAACTGGGCGATCACCGCCAGCTTCCCCAGCCTCGCGGACTGGAATCTGTCGGCCACCTATGTCGTCTACGCCTGCTTCGCCACGCTCTCCATCCCGTTCGTCCTCCTTTTCGTGAAGGAGACGAAGGGCAAGGCGCTGGAGGAGATGGGCTGACCGGACGCGCCCCGGTGGCCGGACGGCCGGTCACCGCGCGCTGTATGACGTGACGTCGGAAGAAGAGGCGGCGGGGACGGCGGGTGCGGCAGCATGGGCCCCATGTCGACCAGCCCTCCGGAATCCCCCGTGCCCGCCGAAGAGACGACGCCGGTGTCCCCGGCCGAGCCCCCGGCGGCTCCGGTCCCCGCCATGCTTCCCGCTTCCCCGGCGTCCGCCGTTTCGCCGGCGCCCGCGGACCCGTCGGCGCCCACCGGACGGATACCCGGGACGCCCGGCCCGGACGAGGCGGCCGTACTGGCCTACGCCGAGGAGCAACTGGCCTGGTACGCCCGGATCCGCGACCGCTCCCGCCGCTTCCACTGGACCGTGGAGCTGACCGCCCTGCTGACCGGCGCCGCCACCGTGGTGGCCGCCGGGATCCAGGCCCCCGCCGCGATCACCGCGTCGGTGGCCGGAGCCGCCGTCTTCATCGGCGGATTCCGGCAGGTCTTCCACCACAACGAGCGGTACGTGCTGGCCGCCGAGGCATGGATGCGGCTCCATCTGGCGGTCCGGCGGTACGCGACCGTACCCGAGGCGAGCCGGGACGACGAGACCCGGCACCGGCTGCTCGCCGAGATCGAGGCCACGGCCACAACCGAACTCCAGAACTGGGCCGCCGTCGGCCGGGGCGCGGGCGGGGCCCTCCCGGCGGGGCCGGGCGCGCCGACGCCCTGAGAGCCCCGCCTACCGGTCTGCCGTCAGAACTCGTCGGTGGTGTGCGGCAGCAGTTCGGTACGCGACGCCGCACCCAGCCGGGCCGCCGCGCCCGCCGTGTGCTCGACGGCCAGTCCGGCCCGGACCAGCTCGGCCGGGTCGAGATCACCGAGATAGCAGGCGGCCAGCTCCCGTACGTCCAGGGTCAGATCCGGTGCCTCCTCCGTACGGTCCACCCGGACCACCGGACCGGCGTCATCGCCCCCTGTGCCGACGCCGTCGGCGCCCGTGCCGGTGACGGTGAGCCGAAAGCGGCCCGCGTTCTCCGGCAGACCGGCGTCCGTCACCTCCAGCACCAGATCGACCGGGGCCGACCAGGCCCGTCCGGCCAGCGCCCCCGGCACGTCCACCAGCCGCAGCCAGAGCGCCGGGAACTCCTGGACGACGCTCACCTGGTCCCGGTCGGCGGCGAACCGCAGCAGCGGATCGTCCAGCGGCCGGCCCCACGCCCGCACCTTGTCCACCAGATCGACCGAGGTGACGTACCGCCACAGCGCCGCCGCCACCGCGGGCGAATCCGCCTCCAGCTCACCGATGTGCAGCCGCCCCCGGCCCTCGTCGTTCGACTCGGTCCGGTAGATCACATAGCCTGCGGGCGGAGCGCCCGGATCGCCGATCGTCACCACGCGCGGCGCGCTCAGATCGTCGTTCTCCCCGTCCTCGTCGGGGAGGATATGGGTACGCCACCAGAACTCGTCCCGGCCCACCCGGCCCGCGCGCCCCTCCCGCGCGGTCCGATGGGCCGCGCCGATCACTTTTGGCGCCTTTTCCGGCGGCACCAGCCGCAGCGGTCGCTCGTCCGGGGCGATCCGCAGCTCCAGCGGATGCTCGGTGTCGATCTCCACCGAGTAGGAACGGGTCGCCGGCTCGAAGCCGAACCGGCCGTAGATCGTCGCCTCCGACACCCAGAGCGCGGCCAGCGGCACCTCGCGCTCCGCGCACCGGCGCCACAGCTCCGCGATCATGCCGCTGAGCACCCCGCGCCTGCGGTGCGTCGGGGAGACCGAGACAAAGGTCACCCCCGCGCACGACAGCTCCCCGCCCGGCACCGACAGGGACATCGCGTGCGCCCCCAGCAGCCCGACCAGCTCCCCGTCCTCATAGGCGCCGATCCGGAGACAGCGCTCCAGAATCTCCCGGTGCAGCTTCCGGAGTTCCCCCTCCGGGTCCTTCTGCAGAAAGACCAGATAGTGCAGATCCAGGGCGCGGTCCAGCTCCGCCTCCGGAATGGTCCGATATTCCACAACGGTCATGGCCGGGACGCTAACCCGGGCATCCGTGAGGAGTCATCGGATTTTCGGCCACCGCCCCCGGCCGCCTCCGGCCCTTCCGCTTTCCGCCCCGACGGCCCCGACGCCCCCGGCCGCCCGGCCCGGGAACGGTGCGCGGCCCGGACCTGATCACCCCCGAGGGGGCGTACGGCTCCGGAGCCGTAGGCGCCGTTACGGCTCCGACCACCCCGGCCCGGGGACGGCGCGCGGCCCTCGTCCGGGCGTGCCCGGCCCGGGCGGAGGGGGTGTGACCGATACTGGGTGGGTTATGGAAATCGTCATCCTTGCTGTAGTCATCGCTCTGGTCGCGGTCGGCGCCATCAGCGGGCTCGTGATCAGCGGTCGCCGCAAGAAGCAGCTGCCGCCGTCGGCCCCGCGGACCACCCCGACCATCACCGCTCCGCCCGCCGAGCCGCACGTCGGCGACGAGGCCGAGACCCCACGGGACGAACCGCGCCGCACCATCGAGGAGGTCGGGCTCCCCGACACCGCCGAGGCGCCCGCCGCGACCGTCCCCGAGACCGCCGCCGAGGCCCCCGCCGAGGCCGCGCCCCCGCTGGACGTCCCCGAACCCACCGCGGGCCGGCTGGTCCGGCTGCGCGCCCGGCTCGCCCGCTCCCAGAACTCCCTCGGCAAGGGTCTGCTGACCCTGCTGTCCCGGGAGCACCTCGACGAGGACACCTGGGAGGAGATCGAGGAGACCCTGCTCACCGCCGATGTCGGGGTCGCCCCCACCCAGGAACTGGTGGAGCGGCTCCGCGAGCGGGTGAAGGTCCTCGGCACCCGGACCCCCGTCGAACTGCGCGCCCTGCTCCGCGAGGAGCTGCTGACCCTGCTCGGCACCGACTTCGACCGCGCGGTGAAGACCGAGAGCGGCGTGGACACCCCCGGTGTCGTGATGGTCGTCGGCGTCAACGGCACCGGCAAGACCACCACCACCGGCAAGCTCGCCCGGGTCCTGGTCGCCGACGGCCGCTCCGTCGTCCTGGGCGCCGCCGACACCTTCCGGGCCGCCGCCGCCGACCAGCTCCAGACCTGGGGCGAGCGGGTCGGCGCCCGTACCGTACGCGGACCGGAAGGCGGCGACCCGGCGTCCA
Organism: Streptomyces sp. NPDC020875; assembly: GCF_040641415.1. Lineage (NCBI taxonomy): Bacteria > Bacillati > Actinomycetota > Actinomycetes > Kitasatosporales > Streptomycetaceae > Streptomyces > Streptomyces sp. NPDC020875. The sequence goes on from NZ_JBFADP010000008.1 coordinate 33,655, forward strand.
TCGCCTTCGACGCCGTCAAGGAAGGCATCGCCGAGGGCGCCGACGTCGTCCTCATCGACACCGCCGGCCGGCTGCACACCAAGACCGGCCTGATGGACGAGCTGGGCAAGGTCAAGCGGGTCGTGGAGAAGCACGGCCCGCTCGACGAGGTCCTGCTGGTCCTCGACGCCACCACCGGTCAGAACGGGCTGGTGCAGGCGAGGGTCTTCGCCGAGGTCGTCGACATCACCGGCATCGTCCTGACCAAGCTCGACGGCACCGCCAAGGGCGGCATCGTCATCGCCGTCCAGCGCGAGCTGGGGGTACCCGTCAAGCTCGTCGGACTGGGCGAGGGCCCGGACGACCTGGCGCCCTTCGAACCGGAGGCGTTCGTCGACGCGCTCATCGGGGACTGAGCCCCACCGGGCGCCCGGACACCGCGGCCGGGGCCCGTCGGCACTCTGTGGAGTTGTCGGCGGCCCGGCGGCGGCACCGGACCGCGCCCCGCCGGAGCGGGGGTGGCGGCGCCCGGCGCACGGGGGGTGAGACGCGGGGCGCCGCCGTCGGCGGGGGACCGGGGGAAGTACCACCCGCCGCGACCGGATCCGCGGGACCCGGTCTACTTCCGAGCATGCCCCACACAGCGCCGCGCGACGGCGCGATGGCAGATGTACGCCAAAGTTCCCAGCAGCAGCCGGGCCTCCGGCGGGGCCGCCGCCGTGTCCAGCGACGGCGGACGCAGCCAGCTCACCGGGCCCAGACCCGCGTGATCCGACGGCGGTGCCGTGATGAACTCACCCGGCCCCGGACAGCGCAGATCCAGCTCCGCGTCGTCCCAGCCCATCCGGTACAGCAACTCGGGCAGCGCCGCCGCGGCGCCCGGCGCCACGAAGAACTGGCAGCGCCCGTCCGGCGTCGCCGCCACCGGCCCCGGCGGCAGCCCCATCCGCTCCATCCGCACCAGCGCGCAGCGGCCCGCCGCCGCCGACACGTCGAGGACGTCGAAGGCCCGCCCCACCGGCAGCAGCACCGTCGCGTCCGGCGTCCCGGCCCAGGCGTCGCCCACCTCGTCCAGGGTGGCGCCCGCCGGGATCTCGAAACCGGGGGAGAGCGGATGAGCGCCCGGGGCCGTACACCCGGCGAGCCCGCAGGAGCAGCCGCCCGGCGCCGAGGCCGCCGCCCGGGCCCCCGGCACCACCGCCCAGCCCCACAGCCCGGTGTACTCGGCCACCGCCGTCACCGCGCGTTCCGCCGCCCGCCCGCGGCGCCGGGAGCCGGGCCGGGCCGACCGGATGTCCCTGATCCCCCGGCTGCCGCCGATTGTGAAGCCCATGCCCCCTCCAACGTGTCCCGCTCGCCGGTGGTTACGACCCGAAGCCGTCTCGTGACACAGCGTCGCCGGAGTCGATATCCGAAGGCGCGTCGGGGCGAAACCGGTAGTGCGTATCGCGCCACGCGCCGGTGAATACACCGATCCGCCGACTGCTGATCGTCCTCTGTCAAGTGAATCGCGCCCGGCGGCGGGGGAGTTCATTCGAAGGGGTGGCGAATGGTGGCGTTTCTGGATTCCGGGGCCCGGGGCGGTGATCGTAGGATTACTTTCGGTAGGCGAACCCCGGCGCCGCGCGCGCCGTTGGAGATCCCGGGGCCACCCCTCCCACCTGTGCGGATCCGGTCGATGTTTCCGCAAGTTCCGTACATAAGGCCCCGGGGCACGGCATTCTGACGGCATCCGGCGAGGGCTCGGCTTCAGGCTTCATGGATGGGGGCTCAACCAGTGGACGGCAGCGGAGCCGGTACGAACACCGGTACCGGCAAGCGCCCGAACGAGATGCTCGGTTCGTGGTTCGTACGCAGCGGCTGGTCCAAGGGAGAACTGGCCCGGCAGGTCAACCGCCGGGCCCGGGAGATGGGCGCGCACCACATCAGCACGGACACCTCCAGGGTCCGCCGCTGGCTCGACGGCGAACAGCCGCGGGAACCCATTCCGCGGATCCTCTCCGAACTCTTCTCCGAACGGTTCGGCACCGTGGTCGCCGTGGAGAGCCTCGGGCTGCGCACCGCCCATCAGACGCCCTCCTCCTCCGGAGTCGACCTGCCGTGGGCCGGGCCGCAGACGATCTCGCTGCTGAGCGAGTTCTCCCGGAGCGATCTGATGCTGGCCCGGCGCGGCTTCCTCGGCTCGTCCCTGGCCCTGGCCGCCGGACCGTCCCTGGTCGAACCCATGCAACGGTGGCTCGTGCCCACCCCGGGCGACCCCGGCAAGGCGGTCCCGCCCGAGCCGGCCGCCGCACCCGGCATCCCCCAGCTCTCCGGCCCCGAACTGGACCTGCTGGAGTCCACCACCGTCATGTTCCGCCAGTGGGACGCCCAGTGCGGCGGCGGGCTGCGCCGCAAAGCGGTCGTAGGACAGCTCCACGAGGTGACCGACCTCCTCCAGGAGCCGCATCCGGACACCACCGCCACCCGGCTCTTCACCTGCGCCGCCGAACTGGCCGAACTCGCGGGCTGGATGAGCTACGACGTCGGGCTTCAGCCCACCGCCCAGAAGTACTTCGTCCTCGCCCTGCACGCCGCGAAAGAAGCCGGGGACAAGCCCCTGGGGTCGTACATCCTCTCCTCCATGAGCCGCCAGATGATCCATCTGGGCCGCCCCGACGACGCCCTGGAACTGATCCATCTCGCCCAGTACGGCAGCCGGGACTGCGCCACCGCCCGCACCCAGGCGATGCTCTACGCGATGGAGGCCAGGGCCTACGCCAACATGGGGCAGCCCAGCAAGTGCAAACGCGCCGTCCGGATGGCCGAGGACACCTTCGAGGACGCCGGGCTCGACGGCGAACGCGAACCCGACTGGATCCGCTTCTTCACCGAGGCCGAGCTGAACGGCGAGAACGCGCACTCCTACCGCGACCTCGCCTATGTCGCCGGACGCAGCCCCATGTACGCCTCCCTCGCCGAACCGCTGATGGACCGGGCCGTCCGGCTCTTCCGCGAGGACCCGGTCCACCAGCGGTCCTACGCCCTCAACCTGATCGGGATGGCCACCGTCCATCTGCTGAAGAAGGAGCCCGAACAGGCCACCGAGCTGGCCTCCGAGGCGCTGACCGTCGCCCGCCGGGTCCGCTCGGAACGGGTCAACAACCGGCTCCGCAAGACCGTCGACACCGCCGCCCGCGACTTCGGCGACGTCGCCCAGGTCGTCCGGCTCACCGACCAGCTCACCGCCCAGCTCCCCGAGACCGCGCAGGCCGTCTGACCGGCCCCCGGAACCTTCCGCCCCCGCCGCACCGGCGGGCCCCCAGGGCCCCGGCCGCGGCGCCCGCCCCGGACCGCCGACCGGCTCCCCCGTGCCAGGTCACCCGGGTGGGCGCCGCGGCCGGTTCCGTACGGCCCCGCGGCGCTTCGTACCGCCGAAGGCCCGCCGACGGCCCCCTAGGCCGTCTCTTTCGGATCTTGCTGGGGCTCGCGTGCCCTGGCACCGCGCCTCGCCGCGTTGTCGTCAATCACCAATGGCCCCCTGCGCCTAACGGCGCGGGTGGTACCCCCACCGCAGTGGCTCAATCCTCCGCCTTGCGATCCACGGCACCAGACCCCGCTCACTCACCCAGCCTGATCCGAAAGAAACGACTTCGGGCCGTTCATGGCCGCGTAACACACCCGACGCCTTCGTCACCGGCGCGAAACATCCCGCGGCACCGGCCGAAACCACGCGCCGCCACGCTCGACGCCACGGCCCCCACACCGCCGACGAGCCCCCGGGCCGTGTCTGATCCCCCGCCCGTCCCACGCCGCCCTCACCGGCCCGGGACATCCCCGTCAGGCACGGCCCGGGGCCCGCCCCGCCCGCGGCCCACCCGCACGCGGCCGACCGACGACGAGGAGACGCCGATGCCAGCAGGCATCCCGACGCTAGCCGCCGAAGCCCCCGCACTGTCCTCAGCCAACACCGGCTTCATGCTCATCTGCTCCGCCCTGGTGATGCTGATGACCCCCGGACTCGCCTTCTTCTACGGAGGCATGGTCCGGGTCAAGTCCACCCTCAACATGCTGATGATGAGCTTCGTCAGCCTGGGCATCGTCACCGTCCTGTGGGTGCTCTACGGCTTCGGCCTCGCCTTCGGCACCGACACCGGCGGCGTCATCGGCTGGTCCGCCGACTACGCCGGACTCAGCGGCATCGGACTGACCGAACTCTGGGACGGCTACACCGTCCCCGTCTACGTCTTCGCCGTCTTCCAGCTGATGTTCGCGGTGATCACCCCCGCCCTGATCAGCGGCGCCCTCGCCGACCGGGTCAAGTTCTCCGCCTGGGCCCTCTTCATCGCCCTCTGGGCCACCGTCGTCTACTTCCCCGTCGCCCACTGGGTCTGGGGCCCGGGCGGCTGGCTCTTCGAGATGGGCGTCATCGACTTCGCGGGCGGCACCGCCGTCCACATCAACGCCGGCGCCGCCGCCCTCGGCGTCATCCTCGTCATCGGCAAGCGGATCGGCTTCAAGAAGGACCCGATGCGCCCGCACAGCCTGCCCCTGGTGATGCTCGGCGCCGCCCTCCTCTGGTTCGGCTGGTTCGGCTTCAACGCCGGATCCTGGCTCGGCAACGACGACGGCGTCGGCGCGGTGATGTTCGTCAACACCCAGGTCGCCACCGCCTCCGCGATGCTCGCCTGGCTCGGCTACGAGAAGATCCGGCACGGCGCCTGCACCACCCTCGGCGCCGCGTCAGGCGCCGTCGCCGGACTGGTCGCCATCACCCCCGCGGGCGGCGCCGTCTCCCCGCTCGGCGCCATCGCCGTCGGCGCGATCTCCGGAGTGCTCTGCGCCGTCGCCGTCGGCTGGAAGTACAAGTTCGGCTACGACGACTCCCTCGACGTGATCGGCGTCCACCTGGTCGGCGGCATCGCCGGATCCCTCCTCGTCGGGTTCTTCGCCACCGGAGGCGTACAGTCCGACGCCAAGGGCCTCTTCTACGGCGGCGGACTCGACCAGCTCGGCAAGCAGGCCATCGGCGTCGCCGCCGTCCTCGCCTACTCCCTCGCCGTCTCCGCCGTCCTCGCCCTGATCCTCGACAAGACCATGGGCATGCGGGTCGACGAGGAGACCGAGATCGCCGGAATCGACCAGCGGGAGCACGCCGAGACCGCGTACGACTTCAGCGGCGCGGGCGGCGGCACCGGCACCCGCAGCGCGGCACCCGCCCCCGGGGACGCCCTCGTGACCGCGGACCGCACCAGGAAGGTGGACGCATGAAGCTCATCACCGCCGTCGTCAAGCCGCACCGGCTCGACGAGATCAAGGAGGCCCTCCAGGCATTCGGGGTCCACGGCCTGACCGTCACCGAGGCCAGCGGCTACGGCCGCCAGCGCGGCCACACCGAGGTCTACCGGGGCGCCGAGTACACCGTCGACCTCGTCCCCAAGATCCGGATCGAGGTCCTCGTCGAGGACGACGACGCCGAACAACTGGTCGAGGTCGTCGTCAAGGCCGCCCGCACCGGCAAGATCGGCGACGGCAAGGTGTGGACCGTCCCCGTCGACACCGCCGTCCGCGTCCGGACCGGCGAACGCGGACCCGACGCGCTCTGAACCCGGGCCCCGCCACCCGTGGCGGGGCCCGTACCACCGAACCGACCAGGGAGCAGCGGTGCACGGTCAGCACACCCCGGCGAGCGGCCCGGACCCGGCACGGGACAAGTACTTGACCCCGGACACCGAACCGGTACGGGACACCCAACCGGTACGCGGTACGGGCCCCGGCCCCGGAAGCGCCCCGCCCGGCGGCGGATACGCCGCCGACCGGCTACGGCTCCTCAACGACCCCGCCCTCCCCGGCCCCGCCCGGCGCACCGCCCTCGCCGCACTCACCGACTACTGGCTCGCCGACCTCTTCCACACCGCCCGCCGCGACACCGGCGTCCACGACGCCACCCTGATCGCCGTCGGCGGCTACGGCCGCGCCGAACTCTCCCCCCGCAGCGACCTCGACCTGCTCCTCCTCCACGACGGCGAAGCCGACCCACGCGCCCTCGCCGCCCTCGCCGACCGCGTCTGGTACCCCGTCTGGGACCTGGGCATCGCCCTCGACCACGCCGTCCGCACCCCCACCGAGGCCCGCGCCACCGCGAGCACCGACCTCAAGGCCCACCTCGGCCTCCTCGACGCCAGGACCGTCTCCACCGACCCCGCCGGACTCGCCGCCCCCCTCCGTACCGCCGTCCTCGCCGACTGGCGGGCCCGAGCCCCCGCCCTCCTCCCCGAACTCGCCGAACTCTGCCGCGAACGCGCCGACCGCCACGGCGAACTCCGCCACCTCCTCGAACCCGACCTCAAAGAAGCCCGCGGCGGACTGCGCGACGCCACCGCCCTGCGCGCCGTCGCCGCCTCCTGGCTCGCCGACGCCCCCCGCGACGGACTCGACACCGCCCGCCGCACCCTCCTCGACACCCGCGACGCCCTCCACCTCACCACCGGCCGCGCCACCGACCGCCTCGCCCTCCAGGACCAGGACCAGATCGCCGCCGCCCTCGGCGAACCCGACGCCGACACCCTGCTGCGCCGGGTCTGCGAAGCCGCCGGAACCATCGCCTACGCCGCCGACGTCACCTGGCGCGAAGTCCACCGGGTCCTGCGCGCCCGGCGTGCCCGCCCCCGGCTGCGCGCCCTCCTCACCGGCGGCACCCACCGCCCCGCCCCCGAACGCGCCCCCCTCGCCGACGGCGCCGTCGAACAGGACGGCGAGGTCTGGCTCGCCAGAACCGCCCGCCCCGAACACGACCCCGTACTCCCGCTGCGTACCGCCGCAGCCGCAGCCCGCGCCGGACTGCCCCTCTCCCGGCACACCGCCCGCACCCTCGCCGGGTCCGCGCCGCCGCTGCCGGTGCCCTGGCCCGCCGAGGCCCGGGAGGAGTTCGTCACCCTCCTCGGCGCCGGACCCCCCGCCGTCCCCGTCTGGGAAGCCCTCGACGCCGAGGGCCTGATCACCCGGCTGCTGCCGGTCTGGGACCACGTACGCCACCGCCCGCAGCGGAACGCCGTCCACCGCTGGACCGTCGACCGGCACCTGATCGAGACCGCCGTCCGGGCCGCCGCCCTCACCCGCCGCGTCCACCGCCCCGACCTGCTCCTCGTCGCCGCCCTGCTGCACGACATCGGCAAGGGCCTGCCCGGCGACCACGCCACCGCCGGCGCGCCCCTCGCCCGGGACACCGCCCTGCGGATGGGCTTCGGCACCGCCGACGCGGCCGTCGTCGAAACCCTCGTCCGCCACCATCTGCTGCTGATCACCACCGCCACCCGGCGCGACCTGGACGACCCGGCGACCGTACGGGCCGTCGCCGACGCCGTCGGCACCACCGGAACCCTGGAACTGCTGCACGCCCTCACCGAGGCCGACGCCCTCGCCACCGGGCCCGCCGCCTGGTCCGGCTGGCGGGCCCGGATCGTCGCCGAACTCGCCGACCGGACCACCGCCGTACTGGGCGGGGCCCGGCCCGGACCGGCCGGATCCGGAGCGCCCGGCGCCGACGCGGAACGGCTGGCCGTCGAGGCGTACCGCACCGGTGGTCCGGTACTCGCGCTCCGCGCCCGTACCGACGCGGCCCCCGGCGACCCCGCCACCGCGCGGGAACCGGCCACCGGAACCGGCGCCGGAACCGAAGGGGCCTCCGAGCCCGTCGGCGCCGTACTGCGGATCGCCCTGCCCGACCGGCCCGGAATCCTGCCCGCCGTCGCCGGAGTGCTCGCCCTGCACCGGCTCACCGTCCGCTCCGCCGACCTCCGGGAGATCCCCCTGCCCCCGTCCGTCGGCCCGGACACCACCCCCGTCACGGTGCTCGACTGGCGAATCGCCGCCGAATACGGAGCCCTCCCGACCGCCGACCGGCTCCGCGCGGACCTGGTCCGGGCCCTCGACGGCACCCTCGCCGTCCGCGACCGGCTCGCCGAACGCGACGCCGCCCAGCCGCGCCGCCGGGGCGCCGAACCGCCCCCGCCCCGGGTCACCGTCGCCGCCGACGCCTCCCGGCACGCCACCGTCATCGAGGTCCGGGCCCCCGACGCCCCGGGGCTGCTCCACCGGGTGGGCCTCGCCCTGGAGGAGGCGGGCGTCCGGGTCCGCAGCGCCCGTGTCAGCACCCTGGGCGGGGACGCCGTCGACGCCTTCTACGTCACCGGGGTGCGGGGCGGCCCCCTCGAAGGACCGGCCGCCGAACAACTGGCCCGCGCGGTCGAGACCGCCCTGCGCTGACGCCCCCCGCCGACGCGCCCCGAACGGTGCCCATTGGTAACGGCCTTCGGTACGGTCGGAGGGCGCGAGGCGCCCGCGGCCGGGTCCGGCGGACCTCCGCCGGACGGCCCCGGGCCGTCTTTCCGGGCCCGGAGCGGGCGGGTACCTCCCGCGGCCGGATACCCTGGAGGGCGATTTCCCGTTGCCCCCGACTCTGAGGACCGAAGAGCGCCGTGTTCGATACTCTCTCCGACCGCTTGGCGAACACCTTCAAGACCCTGCGGGGCAAGGGGCGCCTCAGTGAGGCGGACATCGACGGCGCGGCCCGGGAGATCCGTATCGCGCTGCTGGAGGCCGATGTCGCCCTCCCCGTGGTCCGGGCCTTCATCGCCAAGGTCAAGGAGCGGGCCCGGGGCGCCGAGGTCTCCAAGGCGCTCAACCCCTCCCAGCAGGTCATCAAGATCGTCAACGAGGAACTGATCAGCATCCTCGGCGGCGAGACCCGGCGGCTGCGGTTCGCCAAGCAGCCCCCGACCGTGATCATGCTCGCCGGTCTGCAGGGTGCCGGTAAGACGACCCTCGCCGGAAAGCTCGGCAGCTGGCTCAAGGCCCAGGGCCACAGCCCGCTGCTGGTCGCCTGCGACCTCCAGCGCCCCAACGCGGTCAACCAGCTCTCCGTCGTCGCCGAGCGGGCGGGCGTCGCCGTCTACGCGCCCCAGCCCGGCAACGGCGTCGGCGACCCCGTCCAGGTCGCCAAGGACTCCGTCGAGCACGCCCGCGCCAAGCAGTACGACGTGGTCGTGGTCGACACCGCCGGCCGGCTCGGCATCGACCAGGAGCTGATGCGGCAGGCCGCCGACATCCGCGACGCGGTCTCCCCCGACGAGATCCTCTTCGTCGTCGACGCCATGATCGGTCAGGACGCGGTCAACACCGCCGAGGCGTTCCGTGACGGTGTCGGCTTCGACGGCGTCGTGCTCTCCAAGCTCGACGGCGACGCCCGCGGCGGTGCCGCGCTCTCCATCGCCCATGTCACCGGCCGCCAGATCATGTTCGCCTCCAACGGCGAGAAGCTGGACGACTTCGACGCCTTCCACCCGGACCGGATGGCATCGCGGATCCTCGGCATGGGCGACGTGCTGTCGCTCATCGAGAAGGCCGAGCAGACCTTCAGCCAGGAAGAGGCCGCCAAGATGGCCTCCAAGCTGGCGAGCAGCAAGGGCAAGGACTTCACGCTCGACGACTTCCTGGCCCAGATGGAGCAGGTCCGCAAGATGGGCTCCATCTCCAAGCTGCTCGGCATGCTGCCCGGCATGGGGCAGATGAAGGACCAGATCAACAGCATCGACGAGCGCGATGTGGACCGTACGGCTGCCATCATCAAGTCGATGACCCCGGCCGAGCGCGCCGAGCCCACCATCATCAACGGCTCCCGCCGGGCCCGGATCGCCCGTGGTTCCGGAGTCGAGGTCAGTGCCGTCAAGAGCCTGGTCGAGCGGTTCTTCGAGGCCCGGAAGATGATGTCCAGGATGGCCCAGGGCGGCGGCATGCCCGGGATGCCCGGCATGCCGGGCATGGGTGGCGGCCCCGGGCGCCAGAAGAAGCAGCAGAAGCAGGCCAAGGGCAAGCGGCGCAGCGGTAACCCCATGAAGCGCAAGGCCGATGAGCAGGCCGCCGCCGAGCGCCGGGAGCAGGCCGCCCAGGGCAGCCCCTTCGGGCTTCCGGCCGGTGGTGGCGACGGCGACCAGCAGTTCGAGCTGCCCGACGAGTTCAAGAAGTTCATGCGCTGACCCCGGGCCGCCGGGCGCTCCGTGCGGGGCGTCCCTCCGCGTCCGGCCTCCGCGTCCGATCGGCACCCCCTGTCCGCAGGGGGTGCCGAGGTGTTTCCGGGGGGTGTTTCCGGCGGCTTCCGGGGTTGTCCACAGGGGGATGCCGGGGCCGCCGCCCCGGTCTACCGTCCCGGGTAGGAGCGATTCCCTGCCGTCCGCCCAGCCCCGGCCCGCCGTGCCGTGCCCTGTCCCGCCCCGGCCCGCCGTGCCCCGCTCCGGCCGTCGCCGGGCCGTCCTTCATCGGCGGCCGCCCCCGGGGCGGGGCCGGTCCCGGAGGCCGGGTTTCCCGGATCCCGGCCCCGGACCCCGCGCGTTTCGGCCCGGGGAACCGCACATCTCGGCCCCGCCCGTACGGTCCCGGCCGGAATCCGTGCCGATACGGCCGGAAGCACCAAGTCGGCCTTTTCCCGATGTCGGTTTCGGTACGGTGTCCGATGTCCGGTGAGCGGGGCCCTCCGGCCTGCCCGGAGAAGCCGTCCAACGCGGGGAGCCGTACGAGGTGCTACGTACCACCTTGCGGCGCACTGAGAGCCTTCTCCGCAGATCGGCGTACCCGCCCTCGTCAGGACACATCAATGCCAACTGACGGGTACGTGCAAAATATTTGGGATGCCCCGTAATGGAACCGTGGGCCGTTCAGGCTCGTTATCACGACGTGAGCACGACACCACCTGTTCTCGCCGCAGAACTGGCACAGGCATGGGCCGACATTCAACGGCACCACCCTGAGCTGCCGGATCTCGCCGCGCCAGAGTCCCTGATCGGAGAGTCGTCGTCCGCCTGCGGCGGCGAGCTGTCCTTCGAACGACTGCTCCACGAGGCAGTCCACGGCATCGCCGCCGCGCGAGGAGTCCGCGACACCTCACGCGCCGGCCGCTACCACAACCGCAGATTCCTGGCGATCGCCGAGGAGATGGGTCTCGACCACGCCGAGGAGCCGCATCCCAGCAGCGGCTTCTCCCTGGTCGTCCTCAGCCCCGAGGCCAAGCGCCGCTACCGTCCCACGATCGAGCGCCTCCAGCGCGCCCTCAGAGCCCATACGGTCGCCACGGCGTCCGACACCAAGCGCTCCTTCCGCGGACCGGCCGCCAGGCACGGTTCCTCGGGCGGCGGCGTCCGGGTGAAGGCCGTCTGCGACTGCGGGCGCAATGTCCGGGTCGTCCCGTCGGTCCTCGCCCAGGCGCCCATCGTCTGCGGAGGCTGCGGCAAGCCCTTCCGAATCCCCGAACCGGTCGCCGCGGCGAGCTGAACCCCCGGCCCGGCCGCCTGACGGGGGCGGCGCAGGTCCGGGGGAGAGCTCGCCATCGGCGTGTGGCACAATGGCTAGCTGTACTCGACGGCCGCACAGGACCCCTCTCTCCTCCGGCTGACGCGTCCATCGGGCACCCGAGTACCGCAACCCCACGTGGCATCTCGTTGTGCCCAACCACGTCAAGACCAGGAGACACCACTTCCGTGGCAGTCAAGATCAAGCTGAAGCGTCTGGGCAAGATCCGTTCGCCTCACTACCGCATCGTCGTCGCTGACTCCCGTACCCGCCGTGACGGCCGGGCCATCGAGGAGATCGGCCTGTACCACCCGGTGCAGAACCCCTCGCGCATCGAGGTCGACTCGGAGCGCGCCCAGTACTGGCTGTCCGTCGGCGCCCAGCCGACCGAGCCGGTTCTCGCCATCCTGAAGCTCACCGGCGACTGGCAGAAGCACAAGGGCCTGCCCGCGCCCGCGCCGCTGCTCGTGGCCGAGCCGAAGGCCGACAAGCGCGCCGCGTTCGACGAGTTCGCCAAGTCCCTCGAGGGCGGCGAGCCCAAGGGCGAGGCCATCACGCAGAAGGCCAAGAAGGCCGAGAAGAAGGCGGACGAGGCGGCCGACACCGCCGGCGCCGCCGAGTCGACCGAGGCCTGAGCATGCTCGAGGAGGCTCTCGAGCACCTCGTCAAGGGCATCGTCGACAACCCGGACGATGTGCAGGTCGCCTTGCGCAACCTGCGCCGCGGACGGGTGCTGGAGGTCCGGGTCCACCCCGATGACCTCGGTAAGGTGATCGGCCGCAACGGTCGCACCGCGCGCGCCCTGCGCACCGTCGTGGGCGCCATCGGCGGCCGTGGGATCCGGGTCGACCTCGTCGACGTGGACCAGGTCCGCTGACACCAGTGGAACACCGGCTCGGGCCGGGGGTGGCCGACCGGCCGCCCCCGGCCCGAGGCGTATCCACGGGTCCGACTCCGGGCTCTTCCGGAGCCCGTCCCGTCCCACCGGCCGGCTCCCTACGGTCCCGTGACACCGCTCCGGGGCGCCGCGACGGCTGCCCCGGCCTACCGTGGATCCAGGGATCCGGAGGCCGTGGCACCGGATCGCGTACGGCGGCGGGCGCGGCGGCGCCCACCCCCACGGGGCGGGCCGGTCCCGGACCGGACGCCCGGCCGGACCATCCGGCCCCAACCACAGGAGAGGCAACGAAGTGCAGCTGGTAGTCGCCCGGATCGGCCGTGCCCACGGCATCCGGGGCGAGGTCACCGTCGAGGTGCGGACCGACGAGCCCGAGCTGCGGCTCGGCCCCGGAGCCGTACTCGCCACCGATCCGGCGGGCACCGGCCCGCTGACGATCGAGACCGGACGGGTGCACAGCGGCCGACTGCTGCTGCGCTTCGCGGGTGTGACCGACCGCAACGGCGCTGAGGCACTCCGCAACACCCTGCTGATCGCCGACGTCGACCCGGACGAGACCCCCGAGGACCCGGACGAGTACTACGACCACCAGCTGGTCGACCTCGACGTCTTCCTCGCCGACGGCACCGCCGTCGGCCGGATCACCGAGATCAGCCATCTGCCGTCGCAGGACCTCTTCATCGTGGAGCGGCCCGACGGCGAAGAGGTGATGATCCCCTTCGTCGAGGAGATCGTGGCCTCGGTCGACCTCGCCGAACAGCGGATCGTCGTCGTACCGCCGCCGGGGCTGCTGGACGACCGGGCCGAGATCGCCTCCGCGCGCGACGCCGAGGCGACCGGTACCGGTACCGGCACCGCCGGACCCGATGCCTCCGGTACGGCCCCGAAGGGCGGGGCGTGATGCGGCTCGACGTCGTCACGATCTTCCCCGAGTACCTGGAACCGCTGAACGTCTCCCTCGTCGGCAAGGCCCGCGCCCGGGGCCGGCTCGACGTCCACGTCCACGATCTGCGCGACTGGACGTACGACCGGCACAACACGGTCGACGACACCCCCTACGGCGGCGGACCCGGCATGGTCATGAAAACCGAGCCCTGGGGCGACGCCCTGGACTCCGCCCTCGCCGACGGCTACGAGGCCGGGGCGCACGACCCCGTCCTCGTGGTGCCGACCCCCAGTGGCCGCCCCTTCACCCAGGAGACCGCCGTCGCCCTGGCCCGGCAGCCGTGGCTGATCTTCACCCCGGCCCGTTACGAGGGCATCGACCGCCGGGTCATGGACGAGTACGCCACCCGGCTGCCCGTCCACGAGGTCTCCATCGGGGACTACGTCCTGGCGGGCGGCGAGGCCGCCGTCCTGGTGATCACCGAGGCCGTCGCCCGGCTGCTGCCCGGGGTCCTGGGCAACGCCGAGTCCCACCGCGACGACTCCTTCGCGCCCGGCGCCATGGCGAACCTCCTCGAAGGCCCCGTCTACACCAAGCCGCCGAGCTGGCGGGGGCGTACCGTCCCCGACGTCCTCACCGGCGGCCACCACGGGAAGATCGCCCGCTGGCGCCGGGACGAGGCGCTCCGCCGTACCGCGGCCCACCGGCCCGATCTGCTGGAGCGCTGCGACGCCGCCGCCTTCGACCGCAAGGACCGCGAGACCCTGTCGATCCTGGGCTGGGAGCCGGAGCCCGGGGGACGATTTTGGCGCAGACCGCGCGCCGTGGAAGAATAGGCCGCTGCCGTACGTCCGGCGTGCGCCCCTGCCACGGGGGGACACGACGCCCGCCCCGACGCCGACGGCCATCCGAACGAACCAACTCTCCCGTCGATGACCTGTGGCATCGGCGAAGAAAGCAGACGAACATGTCGCATGTGCTCGACGCCGTCAACGCCGCCTCGCTGCGGTCCGACGTCCCCGCGTTCCGTCCCGGTGACACCGTGAACGTCCACGTTCGCGTCATCGAGGGCAACCGCTCCCGTATCCAGCAGTTCAAGGGTGTCGTCATCCGCCGCCAGGGCGCCGGTGTCAGCGAGACCTTCACGGTCCGCAAGGTCTCCTTCTCCGTCGGCGTCGAGCGCACCTTCCCGGTGCACAGCCCGATCTTCGAGAAGATCGAGCTCGTCACCCGTGGTGACGTCCGCCGCGCCAAGCTGTACTACCTCCGTGAGCTGCGCGGCAAGGCCGCGAAGATCAAGGAGAAGCGCGACAACTGAGGCATCGGCCCGGCGGCTCCCCAGGGGCCGCCGGAACCGGGCTCAGGTCTCGTACGAGTCCATGGCGTGGCCGGATAGGCTCGTCCGCGATGGACACCGAGAACGTACGCACGGAGCGCGACCGCTCATCCCACCCCGGCAGCGGGGACCCCGCCGACACGGCGGGGCCCGGCATGTCCGGACCGGGGGAGGAGCGGTCGCGCTTCCGGCGTTTTCGGCGTGGTCCGCGCCCTTCCCCCGGCTCCGGCGGCTCCGGTGAGGAGTGCCGGGAGGAGCCGGGCCCCGCGGGCGTCTGGGGGTTCTCTGTGCGCCGGACACTGGGCCTGGCGGTGGTCTGCCTCGGAGCGGTGCTGCTGTTCAGCCGGTTTGTGATGCAGCCGTTCCACATTCCGAGCGATTCCATGAAGCCGGTCCTGCGGCCCGGTGACCGGGTGCTGGTCAACAAGCTCGCGTACGGCTCCGGCGACGTACCGGAACGCGGCGATCTGATCGTCTTCGACGGGACGGGCTCCTTCGTCCGGGAGGGGGCGGAGGAGCATCCGTTCCGGGAGGCGGTCCGGGGCGTCTTCGCGGCCGTGGGGCTCGCCGAGCCCGCGGCCACCGACTTCGTCAAGCGCGTCGTCGGCGTCGGGGGCGACCGGGTGGTCTGCTGCGACCGGAAGGGCCGGCTCACGGTGAACGGGACGGCGATCGACGAGGAGTATCTGCATCCCGGCGACGCCCCGTCCGAGGTGGCCTTCGACACCATCGTCCCGCCGGGCAGACTCTGGGTGATGGGTGACCACAGAAGTGACTCGCGTGACTCCAGGGACTATCTGGGCGCCCCGGGCGGTGGAACGGTCCCGGTGGAGAACGTGATCGGCCGGGCCGAGTGGATCGGGTGGCCCGCGGGGCGCTGGGGGTCCCTGGGACGTACGGATGCCTTCGACCGAGTGCCGGACGCGCCGGAAGGATCCGCTCCGGACGCGGTCGGGCGGCCACTGCCGACCGGTGCGCGGGGCGCGGATGGCGGCGAGGACGCGGGCGGTACGGGCGGGCCCGCCTACGGACGGCCGCATGGGTAGGCGGGGCCGGCCCGCCGGACAGCGCCCCGACCCCCTGCCCCCGGCCGGTCCCGGCGCGGCGGACGGTTCCCCGGTTCCGCAGGGCGGCCGGGCCGAGCGGCGCAAGCTGGCCCGCAAGGTACGGCGCAGGCGGCGGCGGTGGGCGCTGACGGAGATCCCGCTGCTGATCGTGGTGGCGCTGGTGATCGCCCTGGTGCTGAAGACCTTCCTGGTCCAGGCGTTCGTCATTCCCTCGGGTTCGATGGAGCAGACGATCCGGATCGACGACCGGGTGCTGGTCGACAAGCTCACCCCCTGGTTCGGCTCCGAACCGGAACGGGGGGACGTGGTGGTCTTCAAGGACCCCGGCGGCTGGCTCGTGGGCGAGGCCGCCCTGCCCGAGAAGAAGAACGACCCGGTCGTCGTCAAACAGATCAAGCAGGGGCTCACCTTCATCGGACTGCTGCCGTCGGAGGGCGAGCAGGACCTGATCAAACGGGTGGTCGCGGTCGGCGGGGACACCGTCGCCTGCTGCGACGCGGACGGGAGGGTGACCGTCAACGGCGTCCCGCTGATCGAGTCGTACCTCAATCCGGGCAATGTCCCCTCGACCCAGACCTTCGAGGTCGCGGTGCCACCGGGGCGGCTGTTCGTGATGGGGGACCACCGGGCGAACTCGGCGGACTCCCGGGCCCATCTCGACGAGCCGGAGCGGGGCACGATCGCGGTCGACGCGGTCGTCGGACGGGCCGTGGTGATCGCCTGGCCGGTGGACAACTGGGCCCGGCTCGACGGGCAGGAGGTCTACGCCTCCGTACCGAACGTACGTGCGAATGGTGAGGTGGCGGGAGGCGATTCGCATACCCTGTCGTCCCAGGACCACAAAGGAATGGTCCTCCTCCCGAGCCCTGCGGAACTCTCGCTCGTTATGGGAGTGATGGGTCTGGTCGTCCTGCGGAGAACTCCGTGGCGGACGGGCGGACGGTTCACACAGACTGAGGAGTTGATGTGCGGGACGTCGCGGTCGGCGCACAGTCCGGACACGAGCAGCCGGAGGACGGGCCCGAGGGGCGCGACGGGTCCGCCGGGGCCGAGAGGTCTCCGGGCACTGCCCCGGCGGCCGGGCCCGCCGTGGCGTCACCGTCCCGCAGGGACACCGCGCCGCCGGTGGCCTCGTCCCCGGCGGCGGCGTCCGTGAAGGGTGGTGACGGGAACCCCGGCGAGCTGCCGGACGGTTCCGGCGGTCCGGGCGGCCCCGGCGCCCCCAGGGACGGCCGGGGGACCGGGGGCAGCGGCGGACCCGGAGGTTCCGGCCCGGGCGGTCCCGCAGGGGGCCCGACCCCCTCGCCGGCCGCCGGTCCCGGCCCGGAGGGCACCGAGGACGACGACGAGGATGAAGAGGGGCGCCGCAAGCCGCAGCGCTCCTTCTGGAAAGAGCTGCCGATCCTGATCGGTATCGCTCTGGTCCTGGCGCTGCTGATCAAGACGTTCCTGGTCCAGGCGTTCTCCATCCCGTCCGACTCGATGCAGAACACCCTGCAGCGGGGCGACCGGGTGCTGGTCGACAAGCTGACCCCCTGGTTCGGCTCCGAGCCCGAACGCGGTGAGGTCGTCGTCTTCCACGACCCGGGCGGCTGGCTGGACGGCGAGCCCACCCCCGAGCCCAACGCGGTCCAGAAGTTCCTCAGCTTCATCGGCCTGATGCCGTCCGCCGAGGAGAAGGACCTGATCAAGCGGACCATCGCAATCGGCGGCGACCGGATCGAGTGCAAGAAGGGCGGCCCGGTCAAGGTCAACGGGAAGGCGCTCGACGAGCCGTACATCTTCCCCGGCGACACCCCCTGCGACGATCAGCCCTTCGGGCCGCTGACCGTCCCGGACGGCAAGATCTGGGTCATGGGCGACCACCGCTCCAACTCCCGCGACTCCCGCTACCACACCGAGGACGTCAACGGCGGCTTCGTCCCCGTGGACGAGGTCGTCGGACGGGCCGTGGTCATCGCCTGGCCCGTGAACCGCTGGGCGACCCTGCCGGTCCCCTCGACGTACGACCAGCCCGGTATCGGGAACAAGGCCGCCGCCCTGGTGACCTCCTCCGCGCCGCTCGCCATGGGCACCCTCGGCGCCGTACCGCTGGTGCTGTTGCGCAGGCGGCGGCTGATCGCCCGCGAGACGGCCCGGGACACCGCCCCGCCGAGCGCCACCCGCGCGACGGCCCCCTCGGCCGGGCGGGAGCCGGGGCTGTAGCGACGCATCCGTGACGCGGTACCGCCCGATAGGGTGCCGTCCCGGGGCGCGGCCGCGCGGGATCACCGCCCGGCCCGAAGCCTCCTGGAGCGGGGGAGCGCCGGAATGACGGCAGCACGGACGGGCGGCGGACGAACGGACGACGGCCACGGCCGGCTCGGCAGAACACTGTCGGGCCTGGCCGTGGCCGTCGGCTGTGTCCTCTTCCTGGGAAGTTTCGTCTGGGGCGCCCTGGTGTACCGGCCCTATCTGGTACCGACGGACTCGATGACACCCTCCGTACGGGCGGGGGACCGGGTCCTCGCCGAACGGATCGACGGCGCCGACGTACGCCGCGGCGACATCGTGGTGTTCCGGCTCGCCGCCTGGGGCGGCACCCCCATGGTGAAGCGGGTCGTGGCGACCGGCGGCGACACCGTCGCCTGCTGCGGTCGGGACGGACGGCTGACCGTCAACGGCACCCCGGTCACCGAACCGTATCTCCGCACCGCCGGACCGGCGTCGCCCACCGCGTTCAGTACCACCGTCCCCGACGAACAGCTCTTCCTCCTCGGCGACGAGCGGAACAACTCCCTCGACTCCCGGGAACACCTCCAGGACGCCGCCGGCGGATCCGTACCCCGGTCCGCCGTGGAAGCCCGGCTCGACGCCGTGGTGTGGCCGCTCAGCGGCGCCTTTCTGGAACGGCCCGAGGGCTTCGCCGATCTGCCCGGGGGGATCTCCCGGATGGGGCCGGTCAAAACGATCCTCTGGAGCATGGCCGCCGGGGCGCTGCTGGTCTTCGGCGGCGGACTCCACGACCCCGTACGGCGAGCCCTGCGCCGACGGCGGGAACGGCGGGAACAGCGGACGGAGGCGGTCACCGATGCCGGATGAGACGGACCCGGTACCCGGCCTTCCCGGCGGTACGGACGGCCGTCCGGACAGCTCCGCGGACGACTTCACGGACAGCTCTGCGGGAGGCTCCGCCGACAGCTCCACGGACGGGTTCGCGGACGGGTTCGCGGACGGCTTCGGCGGCGGTGAACTGCGAAGAGTCGCCCGTGTCGTACTGCTCGACCCCCATGACCGCATCCTCCTCGTCCACGGCTGCGAGCCCGGCGACCCGGCCGACGACTGGTGGTTCACCCCCGGCGGCGGACTCGAAGGCGACGAGACCCGCGCCGAGGCCGCACTGCGCGAACTCGCCGAGGAGACCGGGGTCACCGACGTCCGGCTCGGCCCCGTCCTCTGGCGGCGCCTCTGCTCCTTCCCCTTCGACGGACGCCGCTGGAACCAGGACGAGTGGTACTACCTGGCCCGTACCGAACAGACCACGACCGCGCCCGGCGCCCTGACCGAACTGGAACGCCGCAGCGTAACCGGGCTGAGATGGTGGACCTCCGCCGAACTGTCCGCCACGCGTGAGACGGTGTACCCGACCAGACTCGCCGGGCTGCTGCGCACGCTGCTCGACGAGGGTCCCCCGCCGACGCCGATCGTCCTCGCCCCCGAAATCGCCTAGAGACGGGTGCGACTGGCGCACAATAGGGGGACGCACGGCTGAAGGGGAACATGCCATGAGCGCCGAGGACCTCGAAAAGTACGAGACCGAGATGGAGCTGAAGCTCTACCGGGAGTACCGGGACGTCGTCGGACTGTTCAAATACGTGATCGAGACCGAGCGCCGCTTCTACCTGACCAACGACTACGAGATGCAGGTCCACTCGGTACAGGGCGAAGTCTTCTTCGAGGTCTCCATGGCGGACGCGTGGGTCTGGGACATGTACCGGCCCGCCCGCTTCGTCAAGCAGGTACGGGTCCTCACCTTCAAGGACGTGAACATCGAGGAGTTGAACAAGAGCGACCTCGAACTCCCCGGCAGCTGATCAGCGGCCGAACAGCGGCCCTCGACGCCCCGGCGGGCATCCGCGGCTCCCGCGGATGCCCGCCGCCGCTATGACCGGGTGATTCCCGGACCCCTACCGCCCCGCTTCCGCCCGTTTCCGGACGGTATTTGTCCCGCTCCCGGACTGTTTCCGGTGAGCCCCGACCGGCCCGGCGGACCCGAACGGGTGACGGAGTTATCCACAACCCACCCCTTGTCCACCAAGATCCACGGGCGGACGGCGGTCGCGTCACTCTCGGTGCAGGAGGTGGTACCGAGATGAACGCCACGAAAGCACTGGGACACTACGGCGAGGAAATCGCCGCACGACTGCTCACCGAGACCGGAATGACCGTCCTCGCCAGAAACTGGCGGTACGGCCGCGCCGGGGAGATCGACATCGTGGCCCGCGACGGCGACACCGTCGTGCTGTGCGAGGTCAAGACCCGCCGGGCCGGGCCCTTCGAACACCCCATGGCCGCCATCACCCCCGCCAAGGCCGCCCGGCTGCTGCGCCTCGCCGAAGGCTGGATCGAGCGGTACGGCGGACCACCACCGGGCGGGATCCGGATCGACCTCGTCGGCGTACTGCTGCCCCGGCGCGGAGCACCCGTCGTCGAACACGTCCGGGGGGTGGCCTGATGGGATTCGCCCGTGCCTGCTCCGTCGCCCTGGTCGGCGTCGAAGGCGTCGTCGTGGAGGTCCAGGCCGACCTCGAACCCGGCATCGCCGCCTTCGCCCTCGTCGGACTCCCCGACAAGAGCCTCACCGAAAGCCGCGACCGGGTCAGGGCCGCCGTCGTCAACTCCGGCGCCGACTGGCCCCAGAAGAAACTCACCGTCGGACTCAGCCCCGCGTCCGTCCCCAAAGGCGGAAGCGGATTCGACCTCGCCGTCGCCTGCGCCGTCCTCGGCGCCGCCGAACGCGTCGACCCCCGGACCATCGCCGACCTCGTCCTCATCGGAGAACTCGGACTCGACGGCCGGGTCCGGCCGGTCCGCGGCGTCCTCCCCGCGGTCCTCGCCGCCGCCGAAGCCGGATATCACAACGTCGTCGTCCCCGAACAGACCGCCGGGGAAGCCGCACTCGTCCCCGGCGTCTCCGTCCTCGGCGTCCGCAGCCTGCGCCAACTGATCGCCGTACTGAACGACGAACCCGTCCCCGCCGAGGAACCCGTCACCGACGGCCCCGACCCGATACTCGCCGGACTCGCGCTCCCCGGCGCCGGCCTCGGCACCGGACTCGTCAGTGGCCCCGCCGACCAGCCCGACCTCGCCGACGTCGCGGGCCAGCACGCGGCCCGCACCGCCCTGGAGGTCGCCGCCGCAGGCGGACACCACCTCCTGCTCTCCGGACCACCCGGCGCCGGGAAGACCATGCTCGCCGAACGCCTCACCGGCATCCTCCCGCCCCTCACCCGACGGGAATCCCTCGAAGTCACCGCCGTCCACTCCGTCGCCGGAATCCTGCCCCCCGGCCAGCCGCTCGTCCGCACCGCGCCCTACTGCGCCCCGCACCACTCGGCGACCATGCCCGCCCTCGTCGGCGGCGGCAACGGGCTGCCCCGGCCCGGCGCCGTCTCCCTCGCCCACCGCGGCATTCTCTTTCTGGACGAAGCCCCCGAATTCCCGGTCAAAGTCCTCGACGCGCTCCGCCAGCCCCTGGAATCCGGCTATGTCGTCGTCGCCCGCAGCGGGGGAGTCGTCCGGCTCCCCGCCCGCTTCCTGATGGTCCTCGCCGCCAACCCCTGCCCCTGCGGCCGCCACACCACCGACGGCGCCGGCTGCGAATGCGCCCCCGCCGCCGTCCGCCGCTACCAGGCCCGGCTCTCCGGGCCCCTCCTCGACCGGGTCGACCTCCGGGTCAGGGTCGAACCCGTCAACCGGGCCGACCTCATGGGGCAAGGCGGCCGGGGAGAACCCAGCGCCACCGTCGCCGACCGGGTCCACCAGGCCCGCGAACGAGCCGCCGACCGGCTCCGGGACACCCCCTGGACCATGAACAACGAGATCCCCGGCCATGAACTGCGCACCCGCTGGCCCGTCGCCCCCGGCGCCCTCTCCGCACCCGAACGCGACCTCGAACGAGGACTCCTCACCGCCCGCGGACTCGACCGCGTCCTCCGCGTCGCCTGGACCATCGCCGACCTCACCGGCCACGACCGGCCCCGGAACGAGGACGTGGCCCTCGCCCTCGAACTCCGTACCGGCGTCCCCCGGGGCGCCCCCCGGCCCACCGGAGCAGGAGGCACACCATGACCCCGGCACTCCCACCCGGCCCCACCGACCGACCCGCGCCGCGACCACCGGGCCGGACCACCACCGGCTCCCCGCCCGCACGGGAAACCGGCCCCCGGGACGACGCCGAACGGCTCGCCCGCGCCGCGCTCACCCGGATCGTCGAACCCGGTGACCAACTCGCCGGACGGTGGCTCGCCGACTACAGCGCCGTCGAAGTGCTCCACCGCATCACCAGCGACCACACCGGCACCGGCGCCGGGGCCGCCGCAGGGCCGGGCGGTGACCCGGCCCTGCCCGGCGCCACACCCCGCAGACTCGCCGGCTACCGGGCCCGCGCCGCCACCGCCGACCCACACCGCGACCTCGCCACCATCACCGCGCTCGGCGGCAGATTCATCTGCCCCGGCGACACCGAATGGCCCACCCAACTCGACGACCTCGGCACCACCCGCCCCATCGGCCTCTGGACCCGCGGCACCCCCCACCTCAGAACCTGGGCCCTGCGCTCCGTCGCCCTCGTCGGCGCCCGGGCCTGCACCCCCTACGGCACCCACACGGCGGGCGCCCTCGCCGCCGAACTCGCCCACCGGGGCTGGGTCGTGATCTCCGGAGCCGCCTTCGGCATCGACGGCGCCGCCCACCGAGGCGCCCTCGCCGCCGACGGCGCCACCATCGCCGTACTCGCCTGCGGAGTGGACGTCGCCTACCCGCCCGGACATACCGAACTCATCCGCCGGATCGGAGAACAGG
Source organism: Streptomyces sp. NPDC020875 (assembly GCF_040641415.1). Taxonomy (NCBI): domain Bacteria; kingdom Bacillati; phylum Actinomycetota; class Actinomycetes; order Kitasatosporales; family Streptomycetaceae; genus Streptomyces; species Streptomyces sp. NPDC020875. The sequence goes on from NZ_JBFADP010000008.1 coordinate 56,202, forward strand.
GCCTCGTCATCGGCGAACTGGCCCCCGGCGACCACCCCACCCGCAGCCGGTTCGTCCTCAGAAACCGGGTCATCGCCGCCCTCAGCCGGGGCACCGTCGTCATCGAGGCCGCCTACCGCAGCGGCTCACTCGTCACCGCCCGCCACGCCCGCGCGCTGGGACGCCACATCATGGGCGTCCCCGGGCCCGTCACCAGCCCCCTCTCCGCCGGTGTCCACGAACTACTGCGCAACGAAGCCACCCTTGTCACCGACGCCGACGACATCGCCGAACTCGTCGGCACCATCGGCGAACTGACCCCCGACCGGCGCGGCCCCGTCCACCCCCGGGACCTGCTCACACCCCGCAACACCCGGATCCTCGAAGCCCTCCCCGCCCGGGGCGCCGCCCACCCGGCCGAACTGGCCCGCACGGCCGGGACCGGCGCCGACGACACACTCGCCGGCCTGTACGAACTCCACGCCCTGGGGTTCGTCGAACGCAGAGGGGAGAGCTGGGAATTGGCCCACCGGACGAATCGCGAGTCGAACAAGCGGCGAGGCGGTTCGTGATCCGGAGCATTCGGGTGAAAAAGTAACGGGGACGACCTCGGCGGTGCCGTCCACCACAACCGGGGACCGGCGTACGCCGTCGCAGCGCCGGTACACCGGACACGGGACGACTGATCCTCCGCGCGCGGTCGCCCACCCGGCCTTCGCCCACCGCGACCATTCAGTCACGCTACGCTCACCACCTCCGGACATATATCCACTCCCCGACGAACCCCGCCACGGCTCACCCGGCCCCTCCCCCCCCCGCATACCCCCCTCTCCCCCCGCACCGAGTCCCCCCTCAACAGCAGAACGGCTCAAGGCAACGCATGCCCCAGCACACCCCCGGGTCTGATCGCGCGCCAGTGCCCCCCGCTGCCCGTGGCGCCGCACGGCCCCCCGCCCCCTCCTCGGTCGAGGAGCTGTGGCAGTCGTACAAGGCCACCGGGGACGAGCGGCTGCGCGAGCAACTGATCCTCCACTACTCGCCCCTGGTGAAATACGTGGCGGGCCGGGTCAGCGTCGGGCTGCCGTCCAATGTCGAACAGGCGGACTTCGTCTCCTCCGGGATCTTCGGACTCATCGACGCCATCGAGAAGTTCGACATCGAACGGTCCATCAAGTTCGAGACCTACGCCATCACCCGGATCCGCGGCGCGATGATCGACGAACTCCGCGCCCTCGACTGGATCCCCCGCTCCGTCCGCCAGAAGGCCCGGGCCGTCGAACGCGCCTACGCCACCCTCGAAGCCCAGCTGCGACGCACTCCCACCGAAGGCGAAGTCGCCTCCGAAATGGGCGTCGGAATCGACGAACTCCACGCCGTATTCAGCCAGTTGTCCCTGGCCAACGTCGTCGCCCTGGAAGAGCTGCTCCATGTCGGCGGCGAAGGCGGCGACCGGCTCAGCCTCATGGACACCCTCGAGGACACCGCGGCCGACAACCCCGTCGAGGTCGCCGAGGACCGCGAGCTGCGACGACTCCTCGCCCGCGCCATCAACACCCTCCCCGACCGCGAGAAGACCGTCGTCACCCTCTACTACTACGAGGGCCTCACCCTCGCCGAAATCGGCCAGGTGCTCGGCGTCACCGAGAGCCGAGTCAGCCAGATCCACACCAAGTCTGTGCTCCAGCTCCGGGCCAAGCTCGCTGACGTCGGCCGCTGACCCGCCGAAACGCCCCGCCCTCTTGCGCGGCATCCGTAAAGTGGGAGGGTGCCCAGGATTCGAGCGGCCTCCGTGGCCGAGCACCGGACCATGCAGCGCGACGCCCTGCTCGACGCCGCGCGCTCCCTGCTGTCCGAAGGCGGCACGGAAGCGCTGACCTTCCCCGCCCTCGCTGAACGCACCGGCCTCGCCCGGTCCTCCGTCTACGAGTACTTCCGCTCCCGCGCCGCCGTCGTCGAAGAACTGTGCGCGGTGGACTTCCCCGTCTGGGCGGCCGAGGTCGAGGCCGCGATGGAGCGGACCGACACCGCCGAGGGCAAGGTCGAGGCGTACGTCCGCAGCCAGCTCGACCTGGTCGGCGACCGCCGGCACCGGGCCGTGGTGGCCATCTCCGCCGGAGAGCTGGACGACGGCGCCCGGGAGAAGATCAGGGCCGCCCACGGCGGCCTGATCGCCATGATCGTCGAAGCCCTCGCCGAACTCGGCCACGACCAGCCCCGGCTCGCCGCGATGCTGCTTCAGGGCGTCGTGGACGCGGCGGTACGCCGGATCGAACTCGGCGCCGCCGAGGACCCCGCGGTAATCGCCGACGCGGCGGTGTCCCTGGCGCTCCACGGCGTCCGCCCCTGATTTCTCCGTTCCTCCCGGGCCCCTCCCCCCCCGCCCCCCACCCCACCCCCGCCTCCTCCTGGAACATCGGGCAGCCCGGCTCGACCGGAGCATCCGGGCAGTTCTCGGGCTCCGTCGGCTCGGTCGAACCAATCGGGTCGACCGGACCGACCGGGCCGACCGGTCCGACTGATCCGGTCGGGCCCGCCGGACCGGTCGGATCAGTCGGACCGGTCGGAACCGCCGAATCAGCCGGATCGGCCAGCTCGGTCGGCCCCGGCGGATCGCCGGATCATCCGGGCCCGTCGGCTCGATCCGGCGGGCCCGCCGGGCCGGTCTGCTCGGTCGTATCGCTCTCGGCGGCTCGTGCCGCTGGTACCGGGCGTGCCGGTCGAAGCTGTTTCACCCCCTGGTGCCGCTTGTGTGGTCCGTACCGTTGTGCGCCGGTCCGGGGCGGTGATTCCCGCGCGCCCCACCCGCCCCGTCAGGAAGGGGTGGGCGGGTCGCCCCGGGTGAGGGGGAGGAGCCGGATACGGGGGAGCTGAACGAGGGCGAGCGGGTTCAGATACTCCCTGCCGCGGCGCAGTCCCCAGTGGAGACAGCTCTCCCGGCAGTGCCGCGGGGCGGCCGAGAGGGTGGCGACCGGGGTGCCCGCCGTGACCCGGGTGCCGGTGGGGAGGAGCGCGTCGACGGGTTCGTAGGTGACGCGCAGCGGTGGTTCGCCGGTGCCGTCGAGGACGAGGGAGAGGACCGACCGGTCCGCGATCCGCCCGGCGAAGAAGATCCGGCCGGGTCCCGGGGCCCGTACCGGGGTCTTCGGCGGGGCGGCCAGATCCACCCCGCGATGGCCGGGGCCGTAGGGCGAGGAGGGTGGGAGCCAGCCGCGGAGGATCCTGGGCCGGGGCACCGGCCAAAGCCATCCGTCACGCACGGTGACCGGTGAGCCCGGCCCGGCCCGCCCGGCGGTCGGCGATGACGGCTCCGGGGGCGGTAACGGGTGCCCTGGGGCATCCGCCGACAGAGTGGGCGACAGCGCGGCTGGCAGAGCGGCAGGCGGAGCCGCGGACGGAGCCGGTGACGCGGTCGGTGACGAGGTCGGCGCGGTAGTGGCTTGCGGTGAGGATCCGGGACCGGCGGTCACGGAAGGTGACAGCAGGGCCGGGATCAGGACGAGTGCGGTGACAGTGGTCCGTGGCATGGGACGAGGATGCGCCGGGGGAGGGAATCCCGGGGGATCACGGCGTGGACCTGTGGACGGGGGAGTGGTTGTGGACAACGCCGTCACCCGGCACCGCCGGGGTCCCGTACACTTCTACTGGCGATCCGGGTCACCGGGTCGACTTCGCACGCCCCGCCACCGCTCACCCCTCCGGGGTCGGTGGCAGCGCCCCTCGGTCCTTCGTGGCAGGCGCGCCGGGGCGTCAGGAACATCAACCGAGAATCCAAGGAGATACGGCCATGGCCGTCGTCACGATGCGGGAGCTGCTGGAGAGCGGCGTCCACTTCGGTCACCAGACCCGTCGCTGGAACCCGAAGATGAAGCGCTTCATCTTCACCGAGCGCAACGGCATCTACATCATCGACCTGCTCCAGTCGCTGTCGTACATCGACCGCGCCTACGAGTTCGTCAAGGAGACCGTCGCGCACGGCGGCTCCATCATGTTCGTCGGTACCAAGAAGCAGGCCCAGGAGGCCATCGCCGAGCAGGCGACGCGGGTGGGCATGCCGTATGTCAACCAGCGCTGGCTCGGCGGCATGCTGACCAACTTCTCCACCGTCTACAAGCGGCTGCAGCGCCTCAAGGAGCTGGAGCAGATCGACTTCGAGGACGTGGCCGCCTCCGGCCTCACCAAGAAGGAGCTGCTCGTCCTCTCCCGTGAGAAGGCGAAGCTGGAGAAGACCCTCGGCGGCATCCGCGAGATGCAGAAGGTGCCGAGCGCCGTCTGGATCGTCGACACCAAGAAGGAGCACATCGCCGTCGGTGAGGCGCGCAAGCTCCACATCCCGGTCGTCGCGATCCTCGACACCAACTGCGACCCGGACGAGGTCGACTACAAGATCCCCGGCAACGACGACGCGATCCGCTCCGTCACGCTGCTGACCCGTGTGATCGCCGACGCCGTCGCCGAGGGCCTCATCGCCCGTTCCGGTGTCGCCACCGGTGACTCCAAGCCGGGTGACAAGGCCGCCGGTGAGCCGCTGGCCGAGTGGGAGCGCGACCTCCTCGAGGGCGAGAAGAAGGCCGACGACGCCGAGGCCGAGAAGCCCGCCGAGGCCCCCGCGGCCGAGGCCGTCGAAGCCGTCGAGACCGCCGAGGCGCCGGCTGAGGCCCCTGCGGCCGAGGCCGACAAGCCCGCCGAGGACGCCGCGCAGGGCTGAGCCCCGCCGCACCAGGCAAGGTGAGGACGGCGGGTACGGTGCCCCGGGCACCGGCCCCGCCGCCCGCCCCCGGATCCGGACCGGCCGCGAACCCCGATCAGGGGTCGCGGCCCCGCCGGGCGCAGGCCCCGCCGGATCCGTCTCGACTTCGACTTCCGACCTTTCGAGAAAAGACTGAAGGACATGGCGAACTACACCGCCGCCGACGTCAAGAAGCTCCGTGAGCTGACCGGTGCCGGCATGATGGACTGCAAGAAGGCTCTGGACGAGGCCGACGGCAACGTCGACAAGGCCGTCGAGCTGCTGCGCGTCAAGGGCCAGAAGGGCGTCGCCAAGCGCGAGTCCCGTACCGCCTCGAACGGCGCCGTGGTCTCCCTCATCTCCGAGGACAAGACCTCCGGTGTGCTGCTCGAGCTGAAGTGCGAGACCGACTTCGTCGCCAAGGGCGAGAAGTTCCTCGCCGTCGCGAACGCGCTCGCCGCCCACGTCGCCGCCACCTCCCCGGCGGACCTCGACGCGCTGCTCGCCTCCGAGATCGAGGCCGGCAAGACCGTCCAGGCGTACGTCGACGAGGCCAACGCCAACCTCGGCGAGAAGATCGTCCTCGACCGCTTCGCCCAGTTCTCCGGCGCGTACGTCGGTGTCTACATGCACCGCACCATGCCCGACCTTCCGCCGCAGGTCGGTGTGCTCGTCGAGCTGTCCGCCGAGAACGCGGACGTCGCCAAGGACGTCGCCCAGCACATCGCCGCCTTCTCGCCGACCTACCTGTCGCGCGAAGAGGTCCCGGCCGAGATCGTCGAGAACGAGCGCCGGGTCGCCGAGGCCACCTCCCGCGAGGAGGGCAAGCCCGAGGCCGCCCTGCCCAAGATCGTCGAGGGTCGGGTCAACGGCTTCTTCAAGGAGGTCACCCTCCTCGAGCAGCCGTTCGCCAAGGACAACAAGAAGAACGTCAAGAAGGTTCTCGACGAGGCCGGTGTGGAGCTCAAGCGCTTCGCCCGGATCCGTGTCGGCGCCTGACCGGACGCAGGAACGCCAGTACCCGCGTACCCGGACCGTCCACCCGGACGGAACGGGTACGCCGAGTACGCGATCGATCCGTCGGCCCGCTAGGGTTTCCCCCGCAGTCATCACACGCGTGGGCCCCGGGCGCCGCCGTCGCGCCCGGAGCGCCGGACGACCGCAGATCTGACGAGGAGGCCATTGCCGACAGGGACACCAGTACCCAGCGGCGATGGCCTTCTCGTATGTGCACGAGGAGATCTCCATGAACAAGGGCGCGGACGCCACCCAGGCAGCCGGCGACAACAGCGACCACGACCACGACGGGAAGCACGACGTGACCAAGGCCGGTGCCGGACGCTTCATGCTGAAGCTCTCCGGAGAGGCGTTCTCCGGCGGCGGGGGTCTCGGTGTGGACCCCGACGTGGTGCACGCCATCGCCCGTGAGATCGCGGCCGTGGTCCGCGACGGCGCCCAGATCGCCATCGTGATCGGCGGCGGCAACTTCTTCCGCGGCGCCGAGCTCCAGGTCCGCGGCATGGACCGGGCCCGTTCCGACTACATGGGCATGCTCGGCACCGTCATGAACTGCCTCGCGCTCCAGGACTTCCTGGAGAAGGAGGGCATCGACTCCCGGGTCCAGACCGCCATCACCATGGGCCAGGTCGCCGAGCCGTACATCCCGCTTCGGGCCGTACGGCATCTGGAGAAGGGCCGGGTCGTCATCTTCGGCGCCGGAATGGGCATGCCGTACTTCTCCACCGACACCACCGCCGCGCAGCGCGCCCTGGAGATCGACGCCGAGGCCCTGCTGATGGGCAAGAACGGGGTCGACGGGGTCTACGACGCCGACCCGCGGACCAACCCCGACGCGGTCAAGTACGACGCGCTGGAGTACGGCGAGGTCATCACCCGCGATCTGAAGGTCGCGGACGCCACGGCGATCACCCTCTGCCGTGACAACGCCCTGCCGATCCTCGTCTTCGAGTTGCTGGCCGAGGGCAATATCGCCCGCGCGGTACGGGGTGAGAAGATCGGCACGCTCGTCAGCGACAAGGGCACCCGGTCCTGAACCGGGGGATGTCCGGGGCGTCCGGCAACGGAAGCCCGGGGATATCCGGGGATAGACAAAGCCCTGCCGGTCGGAGACCGTGCAGGGAAGACGCGACAGGTTCCGCCCGACCGGGCAGTTGTCAGCCGGGCCTACTCAAGACACGCAGGAGCAAGTGGTGATCGAAGAGACCCTCCTCGAGGCCGAGGAGAAGATGGAGAAGGCCGTCCTGGTCGCCAAGGACGACTTCGCCGCGATCCGCACCGGGCGTGCGCACCCGGCGATGTTCAATAAGATCGTCGCCGACTACTACGGCGCGCTGACCCCGATCAACCAGCTCGCCTCGTTCTCGGTGCCCGAGCCCCGGATGGCCGTGGTCACGCCCTTCGACAAGACGGCGCTGCGCAATATCGAGCAGGCCATCCGCGACTCCGACCTCGGCGTCAACCCGAGCAACGACGGCAACATCATCCGAGTGGTGTTCCCGGAGCTGACCGAGGAGCGCCGCCGCGAGTACATCAAGGTCGCCAAGGGCAAGGCCGAGGACGCCAAGATCTCGATCCGCGCCGTGCGCCGCAAGGCCAAGGAGACCATCGACAAGTTCGTCAAGGACGGCGAGGTCGGCGAGGACGAGGGCCGCCGTGCGGAGAAGGAGCTCGACGACACCACCGCCAAGTACGTGGCGCAGGTGGACGAGCTGCTGAAGCACAAGGAAGCCGAGCTGCTCGAAGTCTGATGAACGACGCTTCCTGGGGGGCCCCGCAGCGGGCCGACTATGTCGGGGAGTGGCGTCCGCAGGACCGGGGCCCGCTATCGGCGGGTCCCGCGTACGGCGGGCACGAGGCACAGCAGACTCGGCCCATGCCCAAGGTGCCGGACTTCCCCGACGCAGGTAACAACGCCGACGGTCCCGACGATCGCGACCGGCGGGACGAGTGGGACCAGCGGGATCAGCAGGACCACCGGAACAGCGCCGACTCGGGACCCGGGCGGCGGGGCGGTCCGCTCTTCCGTGACGAGGTCCCGGCCGGCTCCGCTCCCGCCGGGCCGCCGGGCCCGCCGCCGCCACCCGCCGGGCCCGGCTCCGGCGACGACGGCGGTGAGCCGGGCCGCGGTCGCGGGCCCGCCGGGCGGACCGACGGCCGGCGCGAGAAGAAGCGCGCCGGGCGCGATCTGCGGGCGGCCATAGGGGTGGGCGTCGGGCTCGGGGTGGTGATCGTCGCCTCGCTCTTCGTCGTCAAGGCCGTCTTCGTCGGCGTGATAACGGTCGCCGTCGTCGTCGGACTGTGGGAGCTGACCTCCCGCCTCCAGGAGCGCAAGCAGATCAAGGCGCCGCTGGTGCCGCTGGCGGTCGGCGGTGCCGCGATGGTCGTCGCCGGGTACGTCCGCGGTGCCGAGGGCGCCTGGGTCGCCATGGCGCTGACGGCGCTCGCGGTACTGGTGTGGCGGATGACGGAGCCCCCCGAGGGGTATCTGAAGGACGTCACGGCGGGGGTCTTCGCGGCCTTCTACGTACCGTTCCTGGCGACGTTCGTGGCGATGATGCTCACCGCCGACGACGGGGCGCAGCGGGTCCTGACGTTCCTGCTGCTGACCGTCGTCAGCGATACCGGCGCCTACGCGGTCGGCTGGCGGTTCGGCAAGCGGAAGCTGGCCCCGCGGATCAGCCCGGGGAAGACCCGGGAGGGCCTGCTGGGCGCCATCGGTTTCGCGATGGCGGCGGGCGCGCTCTGTATGGAGTTCCTGGTCGACGGCGGCAGCTGGTGGCAGGGTCTGCTGCTGGGTCTGGCGGTCGCGGTCACGGCCACCCTGGGCGACCTGGGCGAGTCGATGATCAAGCGCGATCTGGGCATCAAGGACATGGGCACCCTGCTCCCCGGCCATGGCGGCATCATGGACCGACTGGACTCCCTGCTGCCGACCGCGCCGGTGGTGTGGCTGCTGCTGGTGATCTTCGTCGGGTCCGGCTGAGCCCTGTTCCGCTCCGCTGACCTGCGGTTTTTAGAGGAAGGGCTCGTCATCCACAGGATGGCGGGCCCTTCGTCGTATCTCTGCGACACTGGATGGACCATGCCCAAGCCCGGAGAACTCACATTCATCGCGCCCCGCGGAGCCAAGAAGCCCCCGAGGCATCTCGCCGACCTCTCGCCCGCCGAGCGGAAGGAAGCCGTCGCCGCCGTCGGTGAGAAGCCGTTCCGCGCCAAGCAGCTGTCGCAGCACTACTTCGCGCGGTACGCGCACGACCCCGCCGAGTGGACGGACATCCCGGCCGCCGCGCGGGAGAAGCTGGCGGCCGAGCTGCTGCCCGAGCTGATGTCCGTGGTGCGGCACATCTCGTGCGACGACGACACCACCCGTAAGACCCTCTGGCGGCTGCACGACGGCACCCTGGTCGAGTCGGTGCTGATGCGTTACCCGGACCGGGTCACGATGTGCATCTCCTCCCAGGCGGGCTGCGGGATGAACTGCCCGTTCTGCGCCACCGGGCAGGCCGGGCTCGACCGCAACCTCTCCACCGCGGAGATCGTCCACCAGATCGTGGACGGGATGCGGGCGCTGCGCGACGGCGAGGTGCCCGGCGGGCCCGCGCGGCTGTCGAACATCGTCTTCATGGGGATGGGCGAGCCGCTGGCGAACTACAAGCGGGTCGTGGGCGCCATCCGGCGGCTCACGGACCCCGAGCCCGACGGGCTGGGTCTGTCGCAGCGGGGCATCACGGTCTCCACGGTCGGGCTGGTGCCCGCGATGCTGCGCTTCGCCGACGAGGGCTTCAAGTGCCGGCTCGCGGTCTCGCTGCACGCCCCGGACGACGAGCTGCGGGACACCCTGGTGCCGGTCAACACCCGCTGGAAGGTCCGGGAGGTGCTGGACGCCGCCTGGGAGTACGCGGAGAAGTCGGGCCGCCGGGTCTCGATCGAGTACGCCCTGATCCGGGACATCAACGACCAGGCGTGGCGTGGTGACCTGCTGGGACGGCTGCTCAAGGGGCGGCGGGTCCATGTGAACCTGATTCCGCTGAACCCGACGCCCGGATCGAAGTGGACCGCGTCGCGGCCGGAGGACGAGAAGGCGTTCGTCGAGGCCATCGCCGCCCACGGGGTGCCCGTGACCGTACGGGACACCCGGGGCCAGGAGATCGACGGGGCCTGCGGTCAGCTCGCCGCGTCCGAGCGGTAGGCGTACGGGCGGTAGCGGTACGGGCGGTACGCCAGCGGGCGGGGCCGCCCCCTGCCCTGGCGGGATTCGCACCTTGTAGGCTGGCCTGAACATTTGCATATTTCCGACAGGGGAGCGCCACAGCGCTGAGAGTGCGGTACCCGCGGGGCCGCAGACCCTCTGAACCTCGCCCGGGTCATTCCGGGTAGGAAGTTCGGTCTCACACTCCGGCTGTTGCGCCCTGCCCGGATTCCACCGGAATCCGGGCAGGGCCGCGTCTCTTCCTGGCTGTCACCAGGAGGAATTCGTTTCGTGAGCAGTATCAGAAAGACCACGGCCGTCGCGCTGGCCACCGCGCTCGGGGTGTCCGTGCTGGCCGCCTGCGGCTCCGGCGACGACGGCGGCAAGGACTCCGGCGGCGGTACGGGGTCGAAGACGGTGACCCTCGTCAGCCATGACTCCTTCGCCGCCTCCGATGCCGTACTGAAGGAGTTCACCAAGCGCACCGGCTACACCGTCAAGGTCCTCAAGAGCGGTGACGCCGGGGTCGCGCTCAACAAGGAGATCCTCACCAAGGGCCGCCCGCAGGGCGATGTCTTCTTCGGTGTCGACAACACCCTGCTCTCCCGCGCCCTCGACAACGGCATCTTCACCTCGTACCAGGCGAAGGGCCTCGACCGGGTCCCGGCCGACGTCCAGCTCGACCGGGGCGAGCACCGGGTCACCCCGGTCGACACCGGCGACATCTGCGTCAACTACGACAAGAAGTACTTCGCGGACCGGAAGCTGGCTCCGCCCCGCACCCTCGACGATCTGATCAAGCCCGAGTACAAGAACCTGCTGGTCGCCGAGAACGCCGCCACCTCCTCACCGGGACTCGGCTTCGTCCTCGGTACGGTCGCCCGCTACGGCGAGGACGGCTGGCAGGAGTACTGGAAGAAGCTGAAGGCCAACGGCGTCAAGATCGTCGACGGCTGGGAAGAGGCGTACAACCTGGAGTTCTCCGGCTCCGCCGGGGGCAAGAAGGAAGGCGGCGACCGGCCGCTGGTCGTCTCCTACGCCTCAAGCCCGCCCGTCGAGGTGCTGTTCGCCGAACCGAAGCCGAAGGAGGCGCCGACCGGCGTCGCCACCGGCACCTGCTTCCGGCAGATCGAGTTCGCCGGACTCCTCAAGGGCGCGAAGAACGAGGCGGGCGGCAAGGCCCTGCTGGACTTCCTGATCTCCACCGAGTTCCAGGAGGACCTGCCGCTGAAGATGTTCGTCAACCCGGTCGTGAAGGACGCGAAGCTGCCCGCGATCTTCACCGAGCACGGGGTCCGGATCAGCGACCCGCTGACCCTGGCACCCGACACCATCTCCGAGAACCGTGAGCAGTGGGTTCAGACGTGGTCCTCGACCGTCGTGAAGTGACGGGTGGCCCGTCCCGTTCCCGGTCCGGGCGGGGCGGCCCGTCCCGGACCGGGAACGCGGCGCGGCTGGCGCTGATGCTGCTGCCCGCCGCGTTCTTCGCCGTCTTCTTCGCCTACCCCGTCGCGGCCATCACCGGCCGCGGTCTGCGGGACGGCGGCGCCTGGCGGTTCGACCGGATCACCGAGGTACTCGGCCGGGACGACATCGCGGGCGTGCTGTGGTTCACCACCTGGCAGGCCGTGGTGTCGACCCTGCTGACGCTGGTGGTCGCCCTGCCCGGCGCGTATGTCATGGCCCGGTACGAGTTCCCCGGCAAACGGCTGCTGCGGGCCGTGGTGACCGTCCCGTTCGTCCTCCCCACCGTCGTCGTCGGCACCGCCTTCCTGGCCCTCGTCGGCCGCGGCGGACTCCTCGACGAGCTGTGGGGCGTCCGCCTCGACACCACGGTCTGGGCGATCCTCGTCGCCCATGTCTTCTTCAACTACGCCGTCGTGGTGCGGACCGTCGGCGGGCTCTGGGCCCAGCTCGACCCCCGCCAGGAGGAGGCCGCCCGGGTGCTCGGCGCCGGCCGGTTCACCGCCTGGCGGACCGTCACCCTGCCCGCCCTCGCGCCCTCCGTGGCCGCCGCCGCCCTGATGGTCTTCCTCTTCACCTTCACCTCCTTCGGCATCGTCCAGATCCTCGGCGGGCCCGGCTTCGCCACCCTGGAGGTCGAGGTCTACCGGCAGACCGCGCAACTCCTCGATCTGCGGACCGCCGCCGTACTCACCCTGGTGCAGTTCGCGGCCGTCGGCGCCGTACTCGCCGTACACGCCCGAACCATACGGCGGCGGGAGAGCGCCCTCGCCCTGGTCGACCCCGGACAGACCGCGCACCGGCCCCGCGGCCCCCGCCAATGGGCCCTGCTGGGCGCCGTCCTCACCAGCGTCGCCCTGCTGGTGCTGCTGCCGCTGGGCGTCCTCGTCGAACGCTCCCTCGACACCCCCCGCGGCTACGGCCTCGACTACTACCGGGCCCTCGGCACCCTCGACGGCAGCGGCGGCGCCTTCCTCGTACCACCCCTGCACGCCGTGGGGAACTCCCTGCGGTACGCCCTGGCGGCCACCGCGATCGCCGTCGTCGTCGGCGGGCTCGCCGCGGCAGCCCTCGCCCGCCGGGGCGGCGGCTGGACCGGCCGGCTGCTCCGGGGCTTCGACGCGCTGCTGATGCTGCCCCTCGGCGTCTCCGCCGTCACCGTCGGCTTCGGCTTCCTGATCACCCTCGACGAACCGCCGCTGGACCTGCGGGCGTCCTGGATCCTGGTACCGCTCGCCCAGGCCCTGGTCGGCGTGCCGTTCGTGGTCCGCACCATGCTGCCCGTCCTGCGGGCCGTGGACGACCGGCTGCGGGAGGCCGCGGCCGTACTCGGCGCCTCACCGGCCAGGGTCTGGCGGGAGATCGATCTGCCGCTGGTCCGCCGCGCCCTGCTGATCGCCGCCGGATTCGCCTTCGCGGTCTCCCTCGGCGAATTCGGCGCCACCGTCTTCATCGCCCGCCCCGACCAGCCCACCCTGCCCGTCGCCGTGGCCCGGCTGCTGGGGCGGCCCGGCGAGCTGAACTACGGCCAGGCCATGGCACTGAGCACGATCCTGATGGTGGTGTGCGCGGTCGCGCTGCTGTTGCTCGAACGGATCCGGATCCGCACCACGACCACCACGACCGGGGAGTTCTGATGCTGGAACTGGACGATGTGACGGTACGGTTCGGGGCCCGGGCCGCCCTCGACGCGGTCGACCTCACCGTCGCCGACCACGAGATCGTCTGTGTGCTGGGCCCCAGCGGCAGCGGCAAATCCACCCTGCTGCGGGTCGTCGCCGGACTCCGGCACACCGACGGGGGCCGGGTCCGGCTCGGCGGCGGCGACCAGTCCGGCGTCCCCGTCCACCGGCGCGGCGTCGGGCTGATGTTCCAGGACCACCAGCTCTTCCCCCAGCGGGACGTCGCCGGGAACGTCGCCTTCGGACTGAGGATGCGGGACCGGGGCCGGTCCGCGGACCGGGCCGCGCGACGGCGGCGCGTCACCGAACTGCTGGAACTGGTGGGGCTGCCGGGAGCCGAGGCACGCGCGGTGTCATCGCTCTCCGGAGGCGAGCAGCAGCGGGTCGCGCTCGCCCGCGCGCTCGCCCCCGAACCCCGGCTGCTGATGCTCGACGAACCCCTCGGCCAGCTCGACCGGGGGCTGCGGGAGCGGCTCGTCGTCGAACTGCGGGCCCTGTTCGGGCGGCTCGGTACGACCGTACTCGCCGTCACCCACGACCAGGGCGAAGCCTTCGCCCTCGCCGACCGGGTGGTCATCATGCGGGACGGGCGGATCGCGCAGAGCGGCGCCCCGCTCGACGTCTGGCGGCGGCCGGCGGACGCGTTCGTCGCCCGTTTCCTCGGCTTCGACAACGTCACCGAGGGCGCCGTGGTCCGCGACGGCGCCGCCGACACCGACTGGGGCCGGGTCCCGGTGGCCGGTCCGGTGCCGGACGGTACGTACGACGTGATGATCAGACCGTCGGGCGTACGGCTCACCGCGCCCGGCGCGGGCGAGGGGCCCGGGTATCTCGTGGAGTCCCGGACGTTCCGCGGCACCCATGTCGCCCTGCGGCTGCGTCCCGATTCCGGCCCCGTACTGGAGGCCGAGACCGGCCTCCGGGACGCGCCCGGACAGGGGGCCCGGGTGGGGGTGGAGTTCGCCCCGGACGAGGTGGTCGTCCTGGGGACGGAGCCGTAGCGGGGGCCCTCGCGGGGCCGGCCGGGGCGGTTCGCCGGGCTCCCGGCCGGGGCCGCCGGTGGCCGGTGGCGCGGGCCCGCCCGGGTGCCTTCCGCCCCGGTGACTTCCGGCCCCCGCCGTGCCCCGGCGCCTCCGGTCACGCCTCCGGGGCCGGGGCGGCTACTCCGTGCAGGCCGCCGCGATCGCGAGGCTGTCCTCGATGACGCGGAAGCGGACGATCAGGCCGTCCCGCACGGTGAAGTGGAGCGCGAACGGGGACTGGAACGCCTTGCCGGTGCGGCGGACCGTACCGGCGACGAAGCCCACGAGGACCGCGTCCTCGCCGGTGACCACGACCGCGTCGAAGCGGGTCCGCTCCGGGTCGATCTCCCGGCCCGCCGCCAGCTCCCGGTAGTGGTCGGCGATATCGGCCCGGGTCGAGCGCGGCTTGATCCAGGGCACCCGCGGATTGGGGGCGATGTACCAGTCGACCTCCTCCGCGTACAGCCCGGCGATCGCCTCGGGCGACTCGTCGCCGAGGCGGGCCAGGAACGCGTCCACGACGGCCCGGGTCTCCGCCGTCCCGGCGGGCTCGACGCTTTCGGCGGCGGTGGTGGTGGTGTCGGTCATGGCGGGGGTCCCTTCGGGCGCTGTGGCGTCGTCGGAAACGATCCTGCCGGGCCGCGCCGGACCGGTCGATTACCTCCGGGGTCATACGCCACCCGCGGCGCCCGGCTCAGCCCCGCAGGGGCGCCGCGGCCAGCGTCGCGATCGACCAGGTCAGCGGGGCGAAGACGGTCAGCAGGGCGACGACCCGCAGTCCGGCCGCCGCCCGCAGCGCCGAACCGGGCGCGCCCATCCGGCGCAGCTCGGTACGGATATCGCTCCGGGACTCCCGGGCCTCCACGACGGTGACCAGCAGGGTCGCCGTCGTACAGGCGATGACGAGGGTCGCGCCCAGGCCGGTGAGCGGGCCGAAGGGGCGGGTGCCCTCACCGCTCAGGGTGACCGCCGCGATCACGGCCGCCGCGACGGCCGACACCACGCCGAGGGGGCGGCCGATCCGGCGGGCCTCGGCCATCAGGATCCGGCCCGCGAGCAGCCGTACGGCGCCGGGCGCGGCGAGCTGGAGGAGCCGGCCCGCGACATGGGTGAGCGCCGGGCCCGCGACGGCGAGGCCGACGGCGGTGACGGCCCAGCCGGTGAGGACCCCCGCCGGGTCGGCGCCGAGGTCGCCGGGGAGCGGCACGTCGCCGCCGGTGCCGGTGCGGGCCGTGTAGACCCCGATGGCCAGGCCCGCGGCGGTCAGCGCACAGCCCCAGGGCAGCCCGCCGGGCATCGTGGCGGTATCGGCCGATTCAGGTGCCCGGTCCGGCACCGGTGGAGCGGTACGGGGCCGGAGGGCGAGGACGGCCGCTGCGGTCGCGGTCAGCGGCGGCAGGGCCAGCAGGGTCAGCGCGGCGGCGGCGGGCAGCGGCCGGTCGGCGGCGAGCAGTTCGGCGGCCGCCCCGTCGAACGGCAGCCCGGTCAGATCGCCCCGCAGATGGAGGAAGAACAGCAGGGCGAGGGCGCTGCCGAGGGTGGCGGCGATCGCCGTGGACGCGGCGGCCAGGGCGGCCAGCCGGGCGGGGCCGAGGCCGACGGCGGAGAGTCCGCCGCGCGGCCGGGTGCCGGGGTCGGTCCTGGCGACGGTGACCGCGAAGTGGACGGTGGCGGCCAGCGGGACCAGGCACCACACCAGGCGCAGTACCGACGCCGACGGGTCCCCGGGGTGGGCGAGGGCATGGGCCAGGGCGCTGAGCAGCAGAAAGCCCACTCCGGCCGAGGCGGCGGCGACCAGGAGCCGACGGGCCAGGACGAGGGGGCGGGCGCCGCGGGCTAGACGGAGAGCGAGCACGCGGCCCGGCCTTCCGTGCCGTCGGCGGCGGCCGGGGCGCCGTGGTCGGGCGAGGGCCCTGAGTCGGGTCCGGTGTCCGTACGCCGTCCGTCGAGGAGGGTCAGCTCCCGGTCGGCGAGGGCCGCGATCCCGGCGTCGTGGCTGGCGAGCAGGACGGTGATCCGGTGGGAGCGGGCGGCGGCCAGCACCGTACGGAGCAGCTGGCCGCCGTCGGCGCGGTGCAGGGTGGCGGTGGGTTCGTCGGCGAAGAGGACGGCGGGTTCGGCGACCAGGGCGCGGGCGGTCGCGGTCCGCTGCCGCTGGGCCGGGGTGAGGGCGCCGGGGCGGCGGCCGGCGACGGCGCCGATGTCGAGCCGCTCCAGCCACTCCCGGGCGGCGGTCCTGGCCCGCCGGTGCGGTACGCCGCGGAGCAGCAGCGGCAGGGCCGCGTTCTCCCAGACGGTCAGCTCGGGGACGAGGGCGGCGTCGGGGCCGATCCAGCCGAACCGTTCCCGGCGGAGCCGTTCGCGGTGGGCGGTGTGCAGGGTGTGGACGGGGGTGCCGTTGAACCAGACCTCGCCCCCGGCGGGGACGAGCTGTCCCGAGAGGCAGCGCAGCAGGGTCGTCTTCCCGGCCCCGCGCGGGCCGCTGACCGCGAGGATCTCGCCCTCCCGGACCGCGAGGCCGACACCGGTGAGCGCCGGTGAACCGCGGTGGGTGTGGTGCAACGAGCGCGCCCACAGTACGTGGTCGTCCGGCGGAGCCTCCATGGCGTACACCTCGCCTCTGATCGGATGCGGCGGCCTCGGCCGGCCGCGGCCCGGTTTCCGCCCGTTCCCCCGTCCGGGTGAACGAGCCGGAGGCGGATCGGTCACCGGCGCACGCCCGGGTCGTCCCGTGATCCGGGCCCGGGGATTACGGGGACCACCATCGGGCAGCGGGCCGCGGGCGCCGGGGAACCACACGGCCCGGGTGCGCGCCATCCACTCGGATGGGCGTACCCGGGCCGTGGTCCGGTCGGCGGGTTGCCGCCGGGGTGCTCAGAGCTTGGTCCACGCCTCCGTGAGAACGGTCCGCAGCACGGCCTCGATCTCGTCGAAGGTGGACTGGTCGGCGATGAGCGGCGGGGCGAGCTGGATCACCGGGTCGCCGCGGTCGTCGGCCCGGCAGTACAGGCCGTTCTCGAAGAGGGCCTTGGAGAGGAAGCCGTAGAGGACGCGCTCGGTCTCCTCGTCGGTGAAGGTCTCCTTGGTGGCCTTGTCCTTGACCAGTTCGATGCCGTAGAAGAAGCCGTTGCCGCGGACGTCGCCGACGATCGGCAGGTCGTACAGCTTCTCCAGGGTGGCCTTGAAGGCGCCCTCGTTGTCGAGGACGTGCTGGTTGAGGCCCTCGCGCTCGAAGATGTCGAGGTTGGCGATGCCGACCGCGGCGGAGACCGGGTGGCCGCCGAAGGTGTAGCCGTGCAGGAACGTGTTGTCGCCCTGGTAGAACGGCTCGGCGATCCGGTCCGAGACGATGCAGGCGCCGATCGGGGAGTAGCCCGAGGTCATGCCCTTGGCGCAGGTGATCATGTCCGGGACGTAGCCGAACTTGTCGCAGGCGAAGGTGGTGCCGAGCCGGCCGAAGGCGCAGATGACCTCGTCGGAGACGAGCAGTACGTCGTACTGGTCGCAGATCTCGCGGACCCGCTGGAAGTATCCGGGCGGCGGCGGGAAGCAGCCGCCGGCGTTCTGCACCGGCTCCAGGAAGACCGCGGCGACGGTCTCCGGGCCCTCGAAGAGGATCTCCTGCTCGATCTGGTCGGCGGCCCAGCGGCCGAACGCCTCGGGGTCGTCGCCGTGGATCGGGGCGCGGTAGATGTTGGTGTTGGGCACCTTGTGCGCGCCGGGGACCAGCGGCTCGAAGGGGGCCTTCAGGGCCGGGAGGCCGGTGATGGACAGGGCGCCCTGCGGGGTGCCGTGGTACGCCACCGCCCGCGAGATCACCTTGTACTTGGTGTGCTGCCCGCGGAGCTTCCAGTACTGCTTGGCCAGCTTCCAGGCGGTCTCGACGGCCTCGCCGCCGCCGGTGGTGAAGAAGACCTTGTTGAGGTCGCCGGGGGCCTCGTTCGCCAGCCGTTCGGCCAGTTCGACGGCCTTCGGGTGGGCGTAGGACCACACCGGGAAGAACGCCAGCTCCTGGGCCTGCTTGTAGGCGGTCTCGGCCAGTTCGACCCGGCCGTGTCCGGCGTTGACCACGAAGAGCCCGGCCAGGCCGTCTATGTAGCGCTTGCCCTGGTCGTCGTAGATGTAGGTGCCCTCACCGCGGACGATGGTGGGGACGGGGGAGTTCTCGTACGACGACATGCGGGTGAAGTGCATCCACAGGTGGTCGTAGGCGGTCTTTGACAGGTCGCTGCGGTCCTTGCTCACGGCTATCGGGATCCCCACATGTAGGTCTGCTTCTTGAGCTTGAGATAGACGAAGCTCTCGGTGGACCGCACACCGGGGAGCGCGCGAATCCGTTTGTTGATCACTTCGAGCAGGTGGTCGTCGTCCTCGCAGACGATCTCCACCATCAGGTCGAAGGAGCCCGCGGTCATCACCACGTACTCGCATTCGGCCATGGCCGTCAGCGCGTCCGCCACGGGGTCGAGGTCGCCCTCCACCCGGATGCCGACCATCGCCTGGCGGCGGAAGCCCACGGTGAGCGGGTCCGTCACGGCGACGATCTGCATGACGCCCTGGTCGAGCAGCTTCTGCACCCGCTGGCGCACCGCCGCCTCGGAGAGGCCGA
Source organism: Streptomyces sp. NPDC020875 (assembly GCF_040641415.1). Lineage (NCBI taxonomy): Bacteria > Bacillati > Actinomycetota > Actinomycetes > Kitasatosporales > Streptomycetaceae > Streptomyces > Streptomyces sp. NPDC020875. Next base: position 74,893 of record NZ_JBFADP010000008.1, read on the forward strand.
CGGCCTTGCCGATGGCGGCGTAGGGACGGCGTCCGTCCTCCTGGAGCTGTTCGATGATCGCGAGGGACACGGCGTCGATCGCCGGGGAGTGTGTGCTCCCGGCGGACCCGTTCCTGGAGTCTGCGCTTCGACTGGCCACCTCTTCACTCTGCACGGGACTCCTCCGTCTCGCAAGCCCCGAGCGATGAAATTCGTTGTTCAAGGGCGCTATGGATACTGAATCCGAAGGTGGGGTGGGTCGGGGCTGTCGAAAGCGTTACTGGACGGTTTAGGGTGGACTGAACTGGGTGGAACCTCACCCGGGCACGGAGAAGAACCGACCTGACAAGGCCGTCAGATCAGGAGGGGTGGCAACAGTGACCACCGAGCCGCGTCGTCTGCGCAACTACATCAACGGGGAGTTCCGGGACGCCGCCGACGGGCGGACGATCGATGTCATCAACCCGGCCACCGGCGAGGTCTACGCCACCTCCCCGCTCTCCGGCCAGGCGGACGTCGATGCCGCCATGGAGGCCGCCGCCGCCGCGTTCCCCGCCTGGCGCGACGCCACCCCCGCCGAGCGCCAGCGGGTCCTCCTCAAGATCGCGGACGCCTTCGAGGAGCGGGCGGAGGAGCTGATCGCGGTCGAGTCGGAGAACACCGGCAAGCCGCTGGAGCTGGTCCGGACCGAGGAGATCCCGCCGATGGTCGACCAGATCCGGTTCTTCGCGGGCGCCGCCCGGATGCTGGAGGGCCGCTCCGCCGGTGAGTACATGGAGGGCCTGACCTCCATCGTTCGCCGTGAGCCGGTCGGCGTCTGCGCGCAGGTCGCGCCGTGGAACTACCCGATGATGATGGCCGTGTGGAAGTTCGCCCCGGCGCTCGCCGCGGGCAACACGGTCGTCCTCAAGCCCTCGGACACCACCCCCGCCTCCACCGCCCTGTTCGCCGAGATCATCGGCGCGATCGTGCCCAAGGGCGTCTTCAACGTGATCTGCGGCGACCGGGACACCGGCCGCGCCATGGTGGAGCACCCGACGCCCGCGATGGCGTCCATCACCGGCTCCGTACGGGCCGGGATGCAGGTCGCCGAGTCCGCCGCCAAGGACCTCAAGCGGGTCCATCTGGAGCTGGGCGGCAAGGCGCCCGTCGTGGTCTTCGAGGACACGGACATTCCCAAGGCCGTCGAGGACATCGCCGTCGCGGGCTACTTCAACGCCGGACAGGACTGTACGGCCGCCACCCGCGTCCTGGTCCAGGAGTCCATCCACGACGAGTTCGTCGCCGCCCTCGCCGCCGCCGCGGCCGAGACGAAGACCGGCGCCCCCGACGAGGACGTGCTCTACGGCCCGCTGAACAACGCCAACCAGCTCGCCCAGGTCACCGGCTTCATCGAGCGGCTGCCCGCGCACGCCAAGGTCGAGGCGGGCGGCCACCGGGTCGGCGACAAGGGCTACTTCTACGCCCCGACCGTGGTCTCCGGCCTGAAGCAGGACGACGAGATCATCCAGAACGAGGTCTTCGGCCCGGTCATCACCGTCCAGTCCTTCACCGACGAGGCGCAGGCGCTGGAGTACGCCAACGGGGTCGAGTACGCCCTGGCGTCCTCGGTCTGGACCAAGGACCACGGCCGGGCGATGCGGATGTCCAAGGCGCTCGACTTCGGCTGCGTCTGGATCAACACGCATATCCCGCTGGTCGCCGAGATGCCGCACGGCGGCTTCAAGAAGTCGGGTTACGGCAAGGACCTGTCGGCGTACGGCTTCGACGACTACACCCGGATCAAGCACGTGATGACGTCCCTGGACGCCTGACCGGCACCGGCACCGGAGCCGTAACGGCAGCCGGTACGGAACGAGGGGCGCGGGCCCGGTCCCGCGCCCCTTCGCCGTACCCGGTGCGCCCGTGGCAGCCGACGGCCGCCGGGCGCCCCCGGGGCCGTACCGGCGCTACGGCTTGCGGGCCACCGCGCCGTACTGCGCCACCACCGGCGGCAGCGACCCGTCCGGCGCGGGCTCGGGACGCCAGCGGGAGCAGGAGACCAGCCCCGGCTCCAGCAGCTCCAGACCGTCCAGGAACGAGGCGATCTCCGCCCCCGTACGCGCCCTGATCGGCGGTGTCGCGTTCTCGTTCCAGAACGCCATCGCCTCCGCGTTCCCCTCGCCGCCCAGCTCCAGCGTCGGATGGGTGAGCACCAGATAACTCCCCGACGGCACCGCGGCCATCAGCGTCCGGACCACCGACCTCGCCTGCTCCGTGTCCAGTACGAAGTTGAGGATGCCCAGCATGATCACGGCGATCGGCCGGTCCGGGTCGAGCGTCGGCCGCAGCGCCCCCACGATGACCGCCGGATCGTGGGCGTCCGCGTCGATGTACTCCGTCCGGCCCTGCGCCGACGAGGTCAGCAGCGCCCGGGCGTGGGTCAGCACGATCGGGTCGTTGTCGACATAGACGACCCGGGACTCCGGCGCCACCCGCTGCGCCACCTCATGGGTGTTCTGCACGGTCGGCAGCCCGGTGCCGATGTCCAGGAACTGCCGGATCCCCGCCTCCGCGGCCAGGAACGTCACCACCCGGCCCAGGAACGCCCGGTCGGCGCGGGCGACCTCGCCGATACTCGGATAGAGGCCGGTGACATGGTCGCCGACCGCGCGGTCCACCGGATAGTTGTCCTTGCCGCCCAGCCAGTGGTTCCACACCCGGGCGTTGTGCGCCACATCCGTACGGATCCTGCTGTCACCCACCGGAATCTGCGGTTCCCCGGGTTCGTTCGGGCTCATGGCGCTCCTCCGTGCGGTCGGTGCGGTCGGTGCCGGGCGGCGGATCCGGCGCGCGGCCGGACGGTCATCATGCCGGACCGTCCGCCGCCGGACCCGGTGAACGGCCCGGTGAACGGCCCGGCGGACGGTCGCCGAGGACGGAACGGAGGACGGCGACCCGGTTGGTAGTGATCGAATCGACCCCCGCCGCGACCAGCCGCCGCATGGTGCGCCGGGTGTCCGCCGTCCAGGCCGACACCAGCAGCCCCTCCCCGTGCAGCCGGTCCGTCAGGGCCCGGCTCACCAGCCCGAACCGGTAGTTCAGGGTCCGCGGCCGGACCGCGGCCAGCAGCACCGGCCGGGGCGGGGCGAGCGTCGTCCAGGTCAGGGCGATCTCGGCGGCCGGATCGGCCTCCCGGACCGCGAGCATCGTCGCCGGACCCGCGCAGTAGTACGCCGAATCCGCCGCGCCCGCCGCCCGGACCGTACCCACCACCGCGCGGACCGCCGCCCGGTCCGCGCCGGGCAGATCCAGCATCACCCGGGCCCCGGCCGCCGTGATCACCGCCAGAGCCCCGGCGAGATCCGGCACCCCGCCGCCGGTCAGCCCGGCGACCTCGGCCCGGGACAGCCGGGACAGCGGTACGTCCCGGCGCCAGAGCCGCTTCAGGGTCGCGTCGTGGAGCAGTACGGGCACGCCGTCGGCGGTGAGCCGGACGTCGATCTCCACCGCGTCCGCGCCGTGCGCCAGGGCGGAACGGAGCGATGCCAGGGTGTTCTCCCGGACGCGGTACGGGTCGCCCCGGTGCGCGACCGCGACCACCGGGCGCGCCGGGGCATCCCGCCCGGACCCCGGGAGGAGGCGCTCCGGGAGGGATTCCGGTACGGCGCGGGGGCCGTCGGCCGCCATCGGTCAGTCGCCCGGCGCCGCGAGCCAGGCGGTGGTGTAGGCGTCGATCTCCGCGGCGATCCGCTCCTTGCCCGCCGGGTCCAGGAAGCTCGCCGTGACCGCGTTCTTCGCCAGCTCGGCCACGCCCCGCTCGTCCAGGCCGAGCAGCCGGGCCGCCACCTCGTACTCGGTATTGAGATCCGTACCGAACATCGGCGGGTCGTCGCTGTTCACCGTGACCACCACTCCGGCGGCCACCAGCTCCCGGATCGGGTGCTCCGCCAGATCGGCCACCGCCCGGGTGGCGATATTGGAGGTCGGGCAGACCTCCAGCGGGATCCCGTGCTCGGCGAGATGGGCCACCAGTCGGGGGTCCTTCACGGCGCTGGTGCCGTGGCCGATCCGCTCGGCGCGCAGCTCGGTCAGGGCCTCCCAGATCGTCTCCGGGCCCGTGGTCTCGCCCGCGTGCGGCACCGAGCGCAGCCCGGCCGCGATCGCCCGGTCGAAGTACGGCTTGAACTGGGCCCGGGGCACCCCGATCTCCGGCCCGCCGAGCCCGAACGAGACCAGCCCCTCCGGCCGCAGATCCACCGCCAGCCGGGTCGTGACCTCGGCGGACTCCAGACCGGCCTCACCGGGGATGTCGAAGCACCAGCGCAGTACGACCCCCAGCTCCCGCTCGGCCGCCAGCCGGGCGTCCTCGATGGCCGCCATGAAGGCCCGCTCGTCGATGCCCCGGCGCACCGAGCTGTACGGCGTGATCGTCAGCTCGGCGTAGCGGATGTTCTGCCGGGCCATGTCGCGGGCGACCTCGAAGGTCAGCAGCCGGACGTCCTCCGGGGTGCGGATCAGGTCCACCACCGAGAGATAGACGTCGATGAAGTGCGCGAAGTCGGTGAAGGTGAAGTACCTGGTGAGCGCGGCGGGATCGGTGGGAACCCGGGAGTCCGGATGGCGCGCGGCCAGCTCGGCGACGATCCGCGGGGACGCCGAACCGACGTGATGGACATGCAGCTCGGCCTTGGGCAGCCCGGCCACGAACGGGCGGAGATCGGACATCGAGGCAACTTCTCCTGTGATCGGCTGATCGGTCGGAAGGGGCCGCGGACACGCCCCGGGCCCGCGATCATCGTAGGCCGCCCCGACGTATCACGGAGCGGCGCCCGTACCATGGCGGTACGAAGATCCGAGGGGCGCCCGGGCACCGGGCGCACGGGGAGATCGGGGGGAACCGATGACGGAACGGCCGAGCGGGAACGCGCCGGAGGACCGCGACCCCTGGGCGGTGCCGGAGGACGGCACGGCCCGGGACGGCGACCGGGCCCCCGGCAGGGGGGCCGAACGGAGCGCCGACCGGGGTACGAACCCGGCCGCGGGCCCGGACCTCACCAAGCGGTCGGCGGACGGCGCCGGGGCCGTACCGCCCGTAGCCGGTACGGGGCCGCACGATCTGCCGACGATGACGTCCCTGCCCTCGGCGGGACCGGCGCCGGTGGCCGGGACAGGGGCCGGAGCGGGATCGGGCGCCGGGGCCGTACCGCCGCCGACCGCGCCCGGCGGCCCGGGACGCTTCATGGGCGGCACGCCGTACGACACCCGGGGAACCGCGGACCTCTACGGTGCCTACACCCCGGACTCCGGCTATCAGGCGCCGCGCCCGGTCGCCCCGCCGGTCCACCCCCAGCTGCCGGTCTTCCCCGAGTCCTTCGGCTGGTCGACGCCGGAGGCCAAGCAGAACACCATGGGCACCGCGTCCCTGGTCCTCGGGATCTGCTCCGTGGTGATGTTCTGCGTCTTCGGGCTGAATCTGGTGCTGGGCGTACTGGCCGTGGTCTTCGGGGTCCTCGGCCGCAAGCGGGTCCGCCGGGGCGAGGCCGACAACGGGTCCCAGGCGACGGCGGGTCTCGTCCTCGGGGTGATCGGAACGGCGGCCGGGCTGCTGCTGGTCAGCCTCTCCTTGTGGGCCAGCTCCGACAGCGGCAGCTCGTACGAAGAGCGGAGCGCGGCCACGGCCGTGGTCACCGTCGTGGCGGACACGGAGGGCGGGGCCGCTTCCGGGCGCTGACCCGCCTCCCCGGGCCGGATCACCGGCCGTCATCCGCACAGCAGGGCCTTCGGCGGCCCGGCCGGACACCCGGCCGGGCCGCCGGGTCGTTTCCGCGCGCCCGTACGCCTTGTACGCCGCCGCGCCCGTACGTCTCCGGGCCCGTACGCCCCCGTCCGGCCCCGGGCGTCATCCGGCCCGCAGCTCCTCCCGGGCCTCCATCAACGCGAAGCCGAGGAGATTCAGGCCCCGCCAGCGCTCCGGGTCCGCCGCCCGCTCGTCGTCGGCGGTGAGCCCGATACCCCAGATCCGGTCCTTGGGGCTGGCCTCGACCAGCACCCGGTCGCCGGTCCCCAGCAGATAGGCCCTCAGCTCCGGGTCCTGCCCGAACTTGTGCACATTGCCGGTCCGGACGATCCCCGACCGCTCCCGCCGCCACACCGTCTCGTCGAAGCCGCGCACCAGTCCGCCCGCGCGCTTCGCCTCGGCCGGATGCCCGGCCTCCAGGGCCATCCGCTCGGCCGCCGCGTCCCCGAACAGCCGGGCCTTGGACGCCATCATCCAGTGCTCCGCCGTCGCGTAACGCACCTCGTCGACCACGAAGGGTGACGGCCACCACTGGCTGAGGCAGCTCGCCGCGATCCGGCCGTCGGGGCGTGGCGTGTTCCCCCAGAAGAAGATGAATTTCCGGTGCTCACCCTGTCTGACCTGGGCGATCAGTTGATCCCTGTCCATACACGCAAGTGTGGCAGCCGCCACTGACACTTCGTAGCGGTATTTCCGGGGGGACGCGACACATGGTCGACCGAATCCGTCGCGTAATCAAAAGGCAACTACGGAATCCCTTGTTGGGGGCGGAGGGCTCTGTCAGGATCGGCACTCACTTGCCGCTTGTTCCACATTCAAGCGGTGACAGGGTGGGCGACACCGGACCGTCGGCATGCAATTGCATGCCCGTACCGTCGGCGAAATCCACCCGACGGTATTTCCGCCCGGGACTACGGAGAGCGTCATGGGGAACCGATTCCAGGTGCTGGACCGCTTCGCGGACGGCGCGCAGTACATCGGCGGAGAGATCCGGCCGGGCGGTTCGGGGAAGGTCCAGCCGATCGTCGACCCGGCCAGCGGCGACACCGTCCACCGGTATACGACCGCCGGGCCCGCCGAGGTCGACGCGGCCGTCGCCGCCGCCCGGGCCGCACTGCCGGACTGGGCCGGGGCCACCCCCGCCGAGCGCTCCGACGCGCTGCGCCGGCTGGCCGCCGTCCTCGCCGAACGGGCCGGTGACTTCGCCCGGGTCGAATCCCTCCAGTGCGGCAAGCCGATCAAGCTCTGCAACGAGTTCGACGTCCCCGGCACCGTCGACAACGCCGCCTTCTTCGCGGGCGCGGCCCGGCATCTCCAGGGCCAGTCGGCCGGGGAGTACAGCGGTGACCACACCTCGTACGTCCGCCGGGAACCGATCGGGGTGATCGGCTCGATCGCCCCCTGGAACTACCCCCTCCAGATGGCCGGGTGGAAGATCCTCCCGGCCATCGCCGCCGGAAACACGGTCGTCCTCAAGCCCGCCGAGATCACCCCGCTGACCTCGGTGATGTTCGCCCAGGCCGCGACCGACGCGGGGCTGCCGCCCGGGGTCGTCAATGTGGTCTCCGGAACCGGCCGGGACGCCGGGGAGCACCTGGTCCGCCATCCCGACGTCGCCATGGTCTCCTTCACCGGCTCCACCGCCGTCGGCAAACGGGTCGGGGCCCTCGCCACCGACTCCGTCAAACGCCTCCATCTCGAACTCGGCGGCAAGGCGCCCTTCGTGGTCTTCGACGACGCCGACCCGGAGGCCGCGATCCAGGGCGCCGTAGCCGGGGCCCTGATCAACTCGGGCCAGGACTGCACGGCCGCCACCCGGGTCTATGTGCAGCGGCCCCTGTACCGGCGGATCCTGGAGGGCATCGCCGACACCATGGCGGGCGTCCGGCTCGGCGACCCCTTCGACCCCGCCACCGATCTCGGCCCGCTGGTCTCGCAGGCCCACCGCGACCGGGTCGCCGGATTCGTGGAGCGGGCCCGGTCCCACGCCACGGTCGTCACCGGCGGCAAGGCCCCCTGCGAGCAGGGCGCCTACTATCTGCCGACGCTGATCGCCGACGCCGCGCAGCACAGCGAGATCGTCCAGGCCGAGATCTTCGGGCCGGTGCTGGTGATCCTGCCCTTCGACACCGACGACGAGGGCATCGCCCTCGCCAACGACACCCCCTACGGACTCGCCGCCTCCGCCTGGACCCGGGACGTCTTCCGGGCGAACCGGGCCACCCGGGAGATCGCGGCGGGCTGCGTCTGGATCAACGACCACATTCCGATCATCAGCGAGATGCCGCACGGCGGATATCGGGCCTCCGGCTTCGGCAAGGACATGTCGATGTACTCCTTCGAGGAGTACACGCAGGTCAAGCACGTCATGTTCGACAACACGGCGGTGGCCCGCAAGGACTGGCACCGCACGGTCTTCGGGGACAGATAGCCGGCCGCCGGCCGCGGCCGACCCACTGCGAAAGGGCAGAGCGCATGGACCATCACGAGCCCGAGGCCCCCTCCGCCGCCCAGCTGGCGGCGATCCGACGCACCCTGACGAGCGGCCGGGGCGCCCTGACCCGGCGCTCCACCCTGCGGGCCCTGGGCGCCGGAGTACTCACCGCCGGGGGCGCGGCGGCCCTCACCGCCTGCGGCATCCCGCCCGCCAAACGCGACGGCGGGGCCGAGGACACCGACGACCGCTCGGCGAAGGAGAAGACGGTGATCTTCTCCAACTGGACCGAGTACATGGACACCGGCGACGACAAGAAGACCCGGCCGACCCTTGCCGCCTTCACCCGTCGGACCGGGATATCGGTCAAGTACACCGAGGACATCAACGACAACGTCGAGTTCTTCGGCAAGATCCGGCCGCAGCTCGCCGCCGGGCAGGAGACCGGCCGCGATCTGATCAACCTCACCGACTGGCTGGCGGCCCGGATGATCCGCCTCGGCTGGGTGCAGAAGCTCGACCCGGCCCTGCTGCCGAACGCCTACGCCAATCTCTCCCCCCAGTTCCGCCGCCCCGACTGGGACCCGGGCCGGGCCCACTCGTACCCCTGGACCGGGATCTCCGCCGTGATCGCCTACAACATCAGGGCGACCGGCGGGAAGAAGGTCGACTCGGTGAGCCAGCTCCTGGACGACCCCGCACTCAAGGGCCGGGTCGGCTTCCTCACCGAGATGCGCGACACCGTCGGGATGACCCTGCTCGACCTCGGCAAGAACCCCGGGAAGTTCACCGACGCCGACTACGGCGAGGCGATCGGACGGCTCCAGAAGGGCGTCGACCGGAAGCAGATCCGCCGCTTCCACGGCAACGACTACACCGCCGACCTCTCCAAGGGCGATATCGCCGCATGTGTCGCCTGGGCCGGGGACGTCATCCAGCTCCAGGCCGACAACCCCGACATCCGGTACGCCATCCCCGCCGCCGGATACATCACCTCCACCGACAATCTGCTGGTACCCGCCGGGGCCCGGCACCGGGCCAACGCCACCCGGCTGATCGACTACTACTACGAGCGCCCGGTCGCCGCCCGGCTCGCCGCGTACATCAACTACGTCTGCCCGGTCGAGGGCGTCAGTACCGAACTCGGGAAGATCGATCCGGCGCTGGCCCGGAACACCCTGATCGTCCCGGACCGGGCCATGGCCGCGAAGTCCCATGCCTTCCGCTCCCTGAGCGACGCGGAGGAGAAGGCGTACGAGGAGAAGTTCGCCAAGCTCATCGGCGCCTGACGGCGTCCGGCCCGGGCCCGCCCGCTCCGGCCCGGTCCGCTTTCCCCGCCTCCGGCCCGCCCGCCCCGGCCACGGGGCCCGTGCTCCCGCCCCCTCCGACGACCCTGGGACCGCCACCCATGACAGAGACCGACACCACCGGCGGCGACGTCCGCCTCACCGGCATCAGCAAGACCTACGGGTCCTTCACCGCCGTCCACCCGCTCGACCTCACCGTCCCGCACGGCTCGTTCTTCGCCCTGCTCGGCGCCTCCGGCTGCGGCAAGACCACCACCCTGCGGATGATCGCCGGACTGGAGGAGCCCAGTACCGGCACCGTCCGGCTCGGCGACCGGGACGTCACCCATCTGCCGCCGCACAAACGGCCCGTCAACACGGTCTTCCAGAGCTATGCCCTCTTCCCGCATCTGACGATCTTCGAGAACATCGCGTTCGGGCTGCGCCGCCGGGGAATCCGCTCCGTACGGAAGCAGGTCGGCGAGATGCTCGACCTGGTCCAGCTCGGCGACTTCAAGGACCGCAAGCCGCATCAGCTCTCCGGCGGCCAGCAGCAGCGGGTCGCGGTCGCCCGCGCGCTGATCAACCACCCCCGGGTGCTGCTCCTGGACGAACCGCTGGGCGCGCTCGACCTCAAACTCCGCCGCCGGATGCAGCTGGAACTCAAGCGGATCCAGACCGAGGTCGGCATCACCTTCGTCCATGTCACCCACGACCAGGAGGAGGCCATGACCATGGCCGACACGGTCGCGGTGATGAACGGCGGCCGGGTCGAGCAACTGGGCGCGCCCGCCGAGCTGTACGAGACCCCGCACACCCCGTTCGTCGCCAACTTCCTCGGCAGCTCCAATCTGATCGAGGCCGAGATCGTCTCGGTGACCGGGGGAGTGGTGGTGGCCACCGCCGGGGAGACCGTGCTGCGGCTGCCCGCCGGGCGCTGCGCCGCCACCCCGGTCGCCGGACGGAAGCTGCTGGTCGGGGTGCGGCCGGAGAAGATAGCCCTGGCCCACGCCGATGACGCGGCCGGGATCGACGGTACGCGGAATCGTTTCAGCGGAACGATCAGGGCGGCCGGGTTCATCGGTGTCTCCACCCAGTACGTCATCGACAGCCCGGCGGCCGGCACCCTCGACGTCTACGTCCAGAACCTCGAACGCGACAGCAGACTGGCGCCCGGGGCCGAGGTCGTCCTGCACTGGAACCCCGACCACACCTTCGCCCTCGACACCGACCGGCCCGCCGACGAGGGCACCCCCGACACCGGGGTCCCGGCGGGCACGGTCGGCACCCCGCGCCCGGCCCCGGAAGCCCCGGACCCGAAGGCCGCCAAGGCCGCGAAGGACGCCGCTGATCCGGCCGAGGACCCGGCGGAGGATCCGGCCGACGGCAAGAAGGCGGGCGCGGCGGAGGCCGCCGGATGAGCGCCGCCACCGCCCCCGCCACGAAGCCCGGGGCCCCGCCGGACGGCCTCGGCCCCGCCCCCGTACCGCACCGGCGCTCCGTGCGCCGCCGACTGGTGCCGTACTGGCTGCTGCTCCCCGGCATCCTCTGGCTGCTGGTCTTCTTCGCCCTGCCGCTGGTCTACCAGGCGTCGACCTCCGTCCAGACCGGCTCCCTCGAAGAGGGCTACCGGGTCACCTGGCACTTCGCCACCTATGCCGACGCCTTCGCCGAGTACTGGCCGCACTTCGTCCGCTCGGTGCTCTACGCGGGCACCGCGACCCTGCTCTGTCTGCTGCTCGGCTATCCGCTGGCGTATCTGATCGCCTTCCGGGCCGGACGCTGGCGCCATCTGCTGCTCGTCCTGGTCATCGCGCCGTTCTTCACCAGCTTCCTGATCCGGACCCTGGCGTGGAAGACGATCCTGGCCGACGGCGGACCGGTCGTGGACGTCCTCGACACCGTCGGCTTCCTGGCCGTCACCGACTGGCTGGGGATGACCGACGGCTCCCGGGTGCTCGCCACCCCGCTGGCCGTCGTCACCGGTCTGACGTACAACTTCCTGCCCTTCATGATCCTGCCGCTCTATACGTCCCTGGAGCGGATCGACCACCGGCTGCACGAGGCCGCCGGTGATCTCTACGCCACCCCGGCCACCACCTTCCGGAAGGTCACCTTCCCGCTGTCGCTGCCGGGTGTGGTCTCCGGCACCCTGCTGACCTTCATCCCCGCCAGCGGCGACTACATCAACGCCGAACTCCTCGGCTCCACCGACACCAAGATGGTGGGCAATGTCATCCAGTCGCAGTTCCTGAGAGTGCTCGACTACCCGACCGCCGCCGCGTTGTCGTTCCTGCTCATGGCCATTGTGCTGATCATGGTCTCGGTCTACATCAGACGGGCCGGAACGGAGGAGCTGCTGTGACCCCTGTGACGAAGGCGGGCGGCTGGCTCCGCCGCAATCTGGTGGTCCTCGCGGGGCTCGCCACCCTCGGCTATCTGATCCTGCCGAACGTCGTCGTGATGGTGTTCTCCTTCAACAAGCCCGCCGGGAAGTTCAACTACTCGTGGCGGGAGTTCTCCACCGACGCCTGGCGGGACCCGTGCGGGGTCGCCGACCTCTGCGGTTCCCTCGGGCTGTCGCTGCGGATCGCCTTCTTCGCCACCCTGGCCGCCACCGTCCTCGGCACGATGATCGCCTTCGCCCTGGTCCGCTACCGGTTCCGGGCCCGGGGCGCGGTCAACTCGCTGATCTTCCTGCCGATGGCGATGCCCGAGGTCGTGATGGCCGCGTCCCTGCTGACCCTCTTCCTCAACCTGGGCGCCGAACTCGGCCCGTTGACCGTACTGATCGCCCACACCATGTTCTGTCTCAGCTTCGTGGTGGTCGCGGTCAAGGCCCGGGTGCTCTCGATGGACCCCCGGCTGGAGGAGGCCGCGCGGGACCTCTACGCCGGACCCGTCCAGACCTTCCTCCGGGTGACGCTGCCGATCGCGGCCCCCGGGATCGCGGCGGGCGCCCTGCTCGCCTTCGCGCTCTCCTTCGACGACTTCATCATCACCAACTTCACCTCGGGCAACAGCGTCACCTTCCCGATGTTCGTCTGGGGCTCGGCCCAGCGGGGCACACCCGTACAGATCAATGTCATCGGGACCGCGATGTTCGTCCTCGCCGTACTGATCGTCGTCGTCGGCCGGCTGGTCGCCGACCGGCGGCGGAAGACCGGATGACCCCGACACCCACCGCACCCCCAGCCGAGGAGTGGAGACCATGGCCCCAGGCGCCATGACAGCGACACCGTCCGACCGTGCTGCCGACGCCCTGGCGGCGGCCTCCCTGGCCGGAGTCAGACCCGTACCGTTCTGGCTGGACGACCCGGCCCGGCCCGCCGCCGAGGCCGCGCTCACCGGCGACGAACACTGCGGACTGCTGGTCGTCGGCGGCGGCTACAGCGGACTGTGGACCGCCCTGATCGCCAAGGAGCGCGATCCCGGCCTCGACGTCGTACTGATCGAGGGGAGCGAGACCGGCTGGGCCGCCTCCGGCCGCAACGGCGGATTCTGCGCCGCCTCCCTCACCCACGGCCTCGGCAACGGCATCGCCCGCTGGCCCGGCGAGATCCGGCGGCTGGAGGAGCTGGGAGCGGCCAATCTCGACGCCATCGAGGAGAGCGTCGGACGGTACGGCATCGACTGCGACTTCGAACGCACCGGCGCCATCGACGTGGCGACCGAGCCGTACCAGGTGGCGGAGCTGGCGGCGGCGTACGACGAGGCCCGGCGGTACGGGATCGAGGGCCTGGAGCTGCTGGACGCCGGGGCCGTCCGGGCCGAGGTCGACTCGCCCCGCTTCCTCGGCGGACTCCTCGACCGGCGCGGCACCGCGATGCTCCACCCGGCCAAGCTGGTCTGGGGGCTGAAGCGGGCCTGTCTGGAGCGGGGCGTACGGATCTACGAGAACACCCGGGGCCTCGAACTCGCCGCCGAACGCTCCGGCCCCCGGATGGCCGTCCGCACCCCCTACGGCCGGATCTTCGCCGACCGGGTCGCGCTGGGGACCAATGTCTTCCCGTCGCTGGTCAAGCGGGTACGGCCGTACACCGTCCCGGTCTACGACTACGCCCTGACGACCGAACCGCTGACCGACGCCCAGCTCGCCGCGATCGGCTGGCGCGGACGGCAGGGCCTCGGCGACTCCGCCAACCAGTTCCACTACTTCCGGCTCACCGCCGACCGGCGGGTGCTGTGGGGCGGCTACGACGCGATCTACCCGTTCGGCGGCCGGCTCAGCGCCGAACTGGACCACCGGCCCGAGACGTACCTCAAACTCGCCCGGCACTTCTTCCGGTACTTCCCCCAGCTGGAAGGGGTCCGCTTCAGCCACGCCTGGGGCGGGGCGATCGACACCTGCTCCCGGTTCTCCGCCTTCTTCGGCACCGCGCACGGCGGCCGGGTGGCCTACGCCGCCGGATACACCGGCCTCGGGGTCGGCGCGAGCCGCTTCGGGGCGGAGGTGATGCTCGATCTGCTGGCCGGATCGCGGACCGAGCGGACGGAGCTGGAGATGGTCAGGACCAAGCCGCTGCCGTTCCCGCCGGAGCCGGTCGCCTGGGCCGGGATCGGGCTCACCAAATGGTCGCTGGCCCGCGCGGACGCCGACGCGGGACGGCGCAACCTCTGGCTGCGGACCATGGACCGGCTGGGGCTCGGCTTCGACAGCTGACGAGTCAGCACGCGGCTTCGACAGCCGACAGCCGACGGCCGAGACCGGGTCCGGGCCGCTCCCGGTGTCCGGACCGGACCACCTCGGCCGCCGGGACCGGCTCGCCTCCGGCGCCGGACCACCTCCGGCGCCGGGCCGCCGCCCGGGCGGCGGCCCCGCCCGGCCGGGGTGCGTCAGGTCGCGCGTGACGCAGTTCACTACTGGTTGGTAGCCCGAAGTCGCGTCATCATCCCGGCCCCGGCCGCTCTCCCTCGTGAAGGCAGTACCCGACACGAGAGGGACGGTGGCGAAATGACCGGTACGCGCGGCAGGACCGCGGTGGAGTGGCTGGTGACGGCCGCTCCGGACCCCGAAGGCTGCCGATGGGAGTGGGAGCGCCACCCGCTGGGCGTCGCGCTGCTCCCGGCGGGCCGCCGCTGGGACGTCCTGATCGTCCCCGGCGAGCTGGGCCGCCCCGCCCTCGACGTCCTCGACCGGCTGACGGACCGTCCGGGGCCGGTACTCCTCGATCTCGGCGCCTACCGGACCGGGTTCTTCGTCCCCGCCGGGACCGCCGCCCGCTGGGTCGGGACCGGTGTCAGGGCCGCCGGACGCGGCACCTGGATCGTCGTCCCGTACCCCGGCCGGGCCACCGGCGGCGGAATCCGCTGGCTGGTGCCGCCGGACGGATCCGGGGCGCTGACCGACCCGGCGCTGCTGGAGCTGGCGCTGCACGAGGCGGCGGCGGTCACGGGGCGCGGCGACGGCCCGCCGGGGCCCCGCTCCGGCCCCGGGCCGGGCCCGTCGGACCCCGGAGGGCGGCGTTGAGACCGGGCGCGGGCGGGGGAGGCCGTGCCGGAAGCCTTGACAAGGCTATTGGTCTGGACCAAATTGTGCCTCCCCCGCCCCGCTTCCAACCCCCCACTTCCTGGAGGCAGTTGTGGTACGCGTCAGAACCACCGGGAACCGCCGTCATGTCCGGAGCCGGCTCGGCAGACTTCTGGCCGCCGTCGCGGCCGGAGCCCTCACCGTCACCGGACTCGTCGCCACCGCGACCCCCGCCAGCGCCGCCGACTCCGAACTCGCCGTCAACGGCGGCTTCGAGGCCGGAATCGGCGGCTGGACCTGCTCAGCCAACACCGGAACCGCTGTCACCACCCCCGTCAGAACCGGCACCGGCGCGCTCAAGGCCACCCCCGCGGGCTCCGACAACGCCCGGTGCGCCCAGACCGTCAACGTCCAGCCGAACTCCACCTACAGCCTCAGCGGCTGGGTGCAGGGCGGCTATGTCTATCTCGGCGTCACCGGCACCGGCACCACCGACGTCTCCACCTGGACCCCGTCGGCGGCGAGCTGGCAGAAGCTCTCCACCACCTTCCGTACCGGCCCCGCCACCGGCTCCGTCACCATCTACACCCACGGCTGGTACGGCACCCCGGCCTACCACGCCGACGACATCTCCCTCTTCGGACCCGGCGGCGGCCCCGTCGTCGTACCCACCGCCCCCACCGGGGTGACCGCCGGATCCCCCGGCTCCACCACCGTCCCGCTTGCCTGGAACCCGGTCTCCGGGGCCACCGGCTACCACGTCTACCGGGGCAACGACCGGGTCGCCTCCAGCGCCTCCGCGTCCGCCCACGTCACCGGACTGACCCCCTCCACCACCTACGACTTCGAGGTCACCGCCGTCAACAGCGCCGGTGAGTCACCCCGTTCGACGGCCGTAAGGGTCACCACGACCAGCGGTGGAGGCGGCGACGGCGGGCTCCCGCCGCACGCCCTCGTGGGCTATCTCCACACCAGCTTCGCCAACGGCTCCGGCTACACCCGGATGGCCGATGTCCCCGACTCCTGGGACGTCATCAACCTCGCCTTCGGCGAACCGACCTCCGTCACCTCCGGTGACATCCGGTTCTCCCTCTGCCCGGTGACCGAGTGCCCCAACGTCGAGTCGGTCGCCGACTTCAAGACCGCGATCAAGGCGAAGCAGGCCGCGGGCAAGAAGGTGCTGATCTCCATCGGCGGCCAGAACGGGCAGGTCCAGCTCGCCTCCACCGGCGCCCGGGACGCCTTCGTCAGCTCGGTCTCCCGGATCATCGACGAGTACGGCCTCGACGGTCTCGACATCGACTTCGAGGGCCACTCCCTCTCGCTGAACACCGGTGACACCGACTTCCGCAGCCCGACCACGCCCGTGATCGTCAATCTGATCTCGGCGGTCAAGACGCTGAAGGCCAAGTACGGCGCCAAGTTCGTGCTCACCATGGCCCCGGAGACCTTCTTCGTCCAGCTCGGCTACCAGTTCTACGGCTCCGGCCCCTGGGGCGGACAGGACCCGCGCGCCGGTTCGTACCTCCCGGTCATCCACGCCCTGCGGGACGACCTGACCCTGCTCCACGTCCAGCACTACAACTCCGGCCCGATCATGGGCCTCGACAACCAGTACCACACCATGGGCGGCGCCGATTTCCACATCGCCCTGACGGACATGCTGCTCACCGGCTTCCCGGTGGCCGGGAACACGGCCCGGATGTTCCCGCCGCTCCGCCCCGAACAGGTCGCCATCGGGATGCCCGCGTCCACCCAGGCGGGCAACGGCCACACCCCGCCCGCCGAGGTCAACAAGGCGCTGGACTGCCTCACCAAGCGGGTCAACTGCGGTTCGTACCAGACCCACGGCACCTGGCCCGCACTCCGCGGCCTGATGTCCTGGTCGATCAACTGGGACCGCTTCAACCAGTTCGAGTTCTCCCGGAACTTCGACGCCTACCGCTGGTAGCCGACCTCCGGCGGCGGCCCGCGGAAGACCAGCGGGAGCAGCGCGCCGAAGAGGCACCAGCTGCCGATGACATCCAGCGGCCAGTGATAGCCGCGGAGTACGAGACCGATGCCCGCCGCCAGGGTCAGCACCCCGGCGGCGGGCATCGCCCATCCCCGGGCCCGGTCCGGAAGCGCCGGGCGGAGCAGTAGGGCCGCCGCGCCGAACGCCACCACGGCGGTGGCGGCGTGCCCTGACGGGTAGTAGCCGGTCGCGTCGGTCAGCGGCCCCGGCCGGTCCAGCAGCGCCTTCAGGGGGACTACCAGGGCCGGTACGGCGGCGATCGTGAGGGCGGCGCGCGGGGCCGCGTACCGTACGGTCGTACCGCCGCGCCACACGGAGTACCCGGCCGCGGCGATCAGTACCGCCAGCGCCACCGGCACATTGCCGAGATCGGCGAGGAGTTCGGTGAACGGCTCGGGGCCGCGGCCAGCGACCGCCCGCGACCAGCGTTCGTCGAGGGCGCGCAACGGGCCGTCGACGGCGATCTGCCAGGTCACCAGGGCGAAGAGCAGTAGCAGCGACAACACGAGAACCGGCTGTTTCGGGACAGGGGGGGTAGTCCCGAAACAGCCGGTGAGACCGGGCCGCCGCGCGCCCCGGGGGGTTTGGGGCGAGCGGCCGTCCGATCGGTGAGGAGTCCCGGAGCCGAAGGCTCCGGCGCTGTGCGCCAAGGCACGTCCGGGACGGTGCTGGGGATGCGCCGACCCGGCATCACCCGCGGCGAACCGCGGGCTGGTTGTTTCTCTCATCTGCGGAAACCGTACGGCAGGGGGCCCGGCGGCGGACAGCCGGATCGCCATCCCGCCACAGCTTCTTCACAGGCCCTGTCGGTTGGGTGAAGGCCCCGGCGCCGGTCGTCGGAAAGAGCCGGTACCGGTCGCGGAAAAGCCCCGCCGAGGCGGGCTCGGCAGGGCCTTCGCGCCGGCCTTGGCGCGGGGTTTCCGGGGCGGGCGCGGCGGCCCGGCGGCGATGGGATTCCGGGCCGCCGGTGCCGCCGCGCCCGTCATCCGGTCAGAGCGTGCCGAACGCCTGCTCCAGGATGTCCAGGCCCTCGTTCAGCAGGTCCTCGCCGATCACCAGCGGCGGCAGGAAGCGGAGCACATTGCCGTACGTGCCGCAGGTCAGGACCAGCAGCCCCTCGGCGTGGCACGCCTTGGCCAGCGCACCGGCCGACGCGGCGTCCGGCTCCTTGGTGTCCCGGTCCTTCACCAGCTCGATCGCGATCATGGCGCCACGGCCCCGGATGTCACCGATGACCTCGTACTTGTCGGCCATCGCCGACAGCCGGGCCTTCATGATCTCCTCGATCCGGCGGGCCCGGGCGTTGAGGTCCAGCTCCTTCATCGTCTCGATCGAGCCGAGCGCGCCCGCGCAGGCGACCGGGTTGCCGCCGTAGGTGCCGCCGAGGCCGCCCGAGTGCGCGGCGTCCATGATCTCGGCGCGGCCCGTGACGGCGGCGAGCGGTAGCCCGCCCGCGATGCCCTTGGCGGTGGTGATCAGATCCGGGACGACGCCCTCGTCCTCACAGGCGAACCACTGGCCGGTCCGGCAGAAACCGGACTGGATCTCGTCCGCGACGAAGACGATGCCGTTCTCCCGGGCGAACGCGGCGATCGCCGGGAGGAAGCCCTTCGCGGGCTCGATGAAGCCGCCCTCGCCGAGGACCGGCTCGATGATGATCGCGGCCACGTTCTCGGCCCCGATCTGCTTGCTGATCTGGTCGATGGCCTGCGCCGACGCCTCGGCGCCCGCGTTCTCGGCCCCGGTCGGCCAGCGGTAGCCGTACGCCACCGGCACCCGGTAGACCTCGGGCGCGAACGGGCCGAAGCCCTGCTTGTACGGCATGTTCTTCGACGTCAGCGCCATCGTCAGATTGGTCCGGCCGTGGTAGCCGTGGTCGAAGACCACGACGGCCTGCCGCTTGGTGTAGGCGCGGGCGATCTTCACGGCGTTCTCGACGGCCTCGGCGCCGGAGTTGAAGAGGGCCGACTTCTTGGCGTGGTCACCCGGGGTCAGCTCGGCCAGCGCCTCGGCGACCTCGACGTACCCCTCGTACGGCGTCACCATGAAACAGGTGTGGGTGAAGTCGGCGAGCTGGGCCGACGCCCGGCGGACGACCGCCTCGGCGCTGGCGCCGACGCTGGTGACGGCGATACCGGAGCCGAAGTCGATCAGCCGGTTCCCGTCCACGTCCTCGATGATGCCGCCGCCCGCGCGGGCCGTGAACACCGGCAGCACCGAGCCCACGCCCGCCGCGACGGCGGCGGTCCGGCGGGCCTGGAGCTCGACCGACTTCGGGCCGGGGATGGCGGTGACGATGCGGCGCTCCTGCGGAATCGCGGTCATGAGGGGCTCCTGGGGTGTTCGAGGCTTCGGGGCTTCGGGTGGCTGCTGTGGACTGTGGCGCTTCAGGGAATCCGGTGGCTTCCGGTGCGTCCGGTGTCGCCGGGGCGTTGGGGCGAGCCGTACGGCACCCGGGACGGGCGGCCTGTGCCGTCCTCGGCCGTCCGCCGTACTTCTCCCCTCCTTCGCAGGTTAGGCGTGGTGCAGGGGGGCGGGCATACGCCGTTCGGTAGTAGTGGGCCGGGGGTCCTTGTCCGTGCCGGACATAGGGCGGTCGCGGCGGAGGCGGGGGCGACGGGTCACGGGCGGGCGGGCCCGGGGCAGGCACGGGGCGGGTCCGGGGTGGGGCGTAACGGTGAACTCCCCGCCCCGGGGCACTAGATTGGCCGTGCACAGAGGCGGGCCTGGCTGGTCAGGGGGCAGCGGTTCAGATGGATAGGGATGCTCGGGCGGAGAAGGATTCCGCGGGCCCGTACGACGCGCACGGAGGATACCCGGGGGCCGTACCGGCACCACCGCCGATGCCCGCCCGGCCACCGGGGCGGGGACCGGCCGCCCAGGACCCGGGACGGCCCGCGGTGCCGCGCCCCTCGGGCCCGCCGACCCCGGCCGTGCCCGCCGTACCGGGCCATGCCCCGGTGACCCGCCCGGCGGTCGCCGACTGGCTCCGCACCCCCCGCCCCGCCGCCGAGCCCGGGATCTGGCGCCTGGGCCACGTCCCCCGCCCCGACGAGGAGCCCGACCTGGTCCCGGGCCGCCAGCTCCTCAGCGGGGCACTGATCGCGTTCCTGGTGGGGTGGCTGCTCTGGTCCCTGTTGTGGAACGGATTCCTGGAGGGGTGGTGGATCTTCATCACCGACTGGTGGGAGCTGCCGATGGAGTGGCTCGTGCCGGACGCCTGGACCACCCCGGGCCACGCGCGGTTCGAGCTGTACGTGGGGATCACCTATCTCTACTACGGACTGGTGATCGCCGGGATCGCCGTCGGCATGGGCCGGGTCGGCAACTGGGCGGAGGTCTGGGAGCGGTACGGAGTGCCGCTGTGGCCGCTCTTCTTCGTCGTCCCCGGCGTCTGGCGCGAGATGCCCAGGATCAGCTGGCTCACCTGGGTCTCCACCCTCTACTACATCCTGCTCGTGGTGACATTGGTGGCCGTCGTCGGGAGGATCGGCACCTGGCCCGCCGTCCGGCGCAAGCTGGCGGGCGCCCAGCCGCAGCCGTCGGCCGCCGAACCCCGGCACGACCCCGCCGGCTGGCCCGAGCTGCGGGCCGCCGGGCTCGGGGACGCCGCCGAGAAGCTGACCCTGGCCGTGGAGGGCGGCACCCTCGGGGACGTGGACTACGCCCGGATCCGGCGCGCCTGGCAGGGCGTGAGCGCCCGGCCCGACCGGCTCGCCGCGTTCACCGAGACCGTCCGCGCCCACGGCCCGGCCGCCTGCGCCCACCCCTCCGGAGTCCGCGACCTGCCCGTCCGCAGCGCCCTGCACGATCTGGCCACCGGCCAGGTACGGATCGGCACCGCCGTCGACACGCCCCGCAACCCGTATCCGCGCCGTACCACCGGCGTCGCCCTCGATCCCGGGCTCCTCGGCACGTCTCTGCTCGCCGTCGGCCCGTCCGGCTCGGGCAAGAGCGTCCGGCTGATCCGGCCGGTCGTCGAGTCGCTCTGTCTGCACGCCCTCGCCAACCGGGCGGCCGTCGTCGCCGTGACCGCGTACGGCTCCGGAATCGCCCCCGACGAAGCCTTCGACCTGGTGATCGGCGTCGGGCGGCCCGAGTCGACGCACGACCTCGATCTGTACGGCGGCGCCGACGACCCCGACGAGGCGGCCCGGACCCTCGCCGAAGCCCTCGTCGGCGATCTCGCCGCGACCCTGCCCGGCGGCGACAGCCGACGGGCCGCGACCGCGCTGGCCCAGCTCATCGGCCCGTTCCGGAGCGTCCACGACCGGTTCCCGGCCGTCCCGGAACTCCGTGAGCTGCTGGGCGGCCCCAGCGGCGCCCTGGTGGCGCTGCGGACGGCGCTGGAGGCCCGCGGCGGCCCCGCGGCGGCGGCCCAGCTGCGCGAGCTGGCGGCCCGCGAGCGCCAGTCGGAACGCGCCGACGACATCGGGGTCCTGCTCGCCGAGCGGGTCGCCTTCCTCGACCGGCCCGCCTTCGCCGACTCCTTCAGGACCGACGGCACCGGCCGCCAGTTCTCCCTGCGGGCCGTCGAACACCCCCTGCGGGTCCGGATCGACCTGCCGGAACGCGGCCACGCCGAGGCGTCCCGGATCGTGGCGCGGCTCCTGCTCGCCCAGTTCGCGGAGGCCGCGTCGGCCCGGTCCGACCGGTCGCTGTTCGCCGCGCTCGTCCTCGACGACGCCACGTACACCGTGACCGCCGACTCGGTACGCGCCGTACAGCGGCTGCGCTCCGCCAACGCCGGGGTCGTCCTGGCGCTGCGCACCCTGGAGGACGTCCCCGAGCCGCTGCGCGGGCCGCTGCTCGGCGCGGTGGGGTGCCGGATGGCGTTCTCCGGTCTCGCGCCGTGGGACGGCAACCGGTTCGCCGAGGCGTGGGGCACCGAATGGGTGCAGACCCGGGACGTCACCAACCGCCAGATCATCTCCGACGAGCCGCTGACCAAGGCGCTCCACATGATGCGGCGCCTGGTCACCGGGCGGGCGGCGACCGCCGAGGCGATCACCGTCCGCGAGGTGGAGCGGGCCCGCTGGTCCGCCTCCGACCTGGCCCACAAGGTCCCGGCGGGCCATGCCGTGCTCTCCCTCACGACGGTCGGCGGCGACCACGCGCCGCCGCTGCTGGTGGATCTGCGGACCTGAGCCGGCCCCCTGCGGGGGTGTTCGCGCGGTCACTCGGGGCGCCCGGCCCACCGGGCGCCCCGAGTGCTACGTGATGGCAGAATCGGGGGAGGCCGTTCATACGCGACGGCGCATCGCCGATGGCCGGACGTCCCCACCGGCGCACTCCGTCCGAAGGGCCCGCTCCCATGCCCCCCACACTCGCCGCGCTCGTCCAGCACTCCGCCCTGAAGCTCTCCGTACGGGCGGGGGAGGGGCGGCTCGGGCGGGAAGTGCGCTGGGCGCATGTGAGCGAGCTGGCCGACCCCGTGCCCTATCTGGAGGGCGGCGAGCTGCTGCTCGTCACCGCTATCACCCTCGACGTCCACGACCCGGAGGCGATGCGGCGCTATGTGCGGCGGCTCGCCGACGCCGGGGTGGTCGGACTCGGCTTCGCCGTCGGCGTGCACCACGACGACGTACCCGAAGCGCTCCTGGACGCGGCCAGGGAAGCGGACTTCCCGCTGCTCGCCGTGCCCCGCAGAACCCCCTTCCTCGCCATCAGCAAGGCGGTCTCCGCCGCCATCGCCGCCGATCAGTACCGGGCGGTGACCGCGGGCTTCGCCGCCCAGCGGGAACTCACCCGGGCCGCGCTCGCCGACGGACCCGCCGGGGTCGTCACCCGGCTCGCCGGATACGTCGACGGCTGGGCGGCGCTCTACGACGCCTCCGGCGCGGTCGTCGCCGTCTCCCCGGACTGGGCGGCCCGGCGGGCCGCCCGTTACACCGCCGACGTGGAACGGCTGCGGGAAGGCTCCGCGCCCGCCAGCGCCGTCGTCGCCGACACCGGCGGCGGTGACGACCGGGTCGAACTGCAGTCCCTGGGCGCGGGCCGCCGGGTCCGGGGCACGCTCGCCGTCGGCACCGGCGCCCCCCTCGGAACCGCCGAACGGTACGCCGTCCACTCCGCCGTCGCCCTGCTCACCCTGGCCACCGAACGCTCCCGCTCCCTCCAGGGGGCCGAGCAGCGGATCGGCGCGGCCGTGCTGCGGATGCTGCTGGCGGGCGAGGCCGGACACGCGCGGACCGTCGCGGGCGAGGTCTACGGAGGGCTCCTCGACGCGCCCTTCCGGCTGCTGATCGCGGCACTCGCCGAGCCGGCCGACGGCCCCTCCGCCGCCGTGTCCGGGGAGGATCCGCTGAGGTCGCTGGCGGAGACGCTGGAGACGGCCGCCGCGCGGGCGGCCGAACCCGTACTGGCCGTACCCGACGAGGACGGACGGCTCCTGGTCCTCGCCGCCGACGAAGGGGCGGTACTGGCCGCCTGCCGGGCCGCCGTCGCGGCCGGTCCCGACACCGACCCCGGGCCGCTGCGGATCGGCGTGTCCGCCCCGGGCCCCGCGGCGGCACCCGGCACCGGGCCCGCCGCCGGGGCCGACCCCGAGGGGGCCGCCGCGCCGACCGCGTACCACCAGGCCGAACAGGCGCTGTCCGTCGCCCGCCGCCGGGGCCGGGCACTGGTCGAGTACGGCGACGTCGTCGCCGGATCCGTCCTCCCGCTCCTCGGCGACGAGGCCGTCCGCGCCTTCTCCGACGGGCTGCTGCGCCCGCTCCACGCGCACGACGCGACCGGGCGCGGCGACCTCGTGGCGTCCCTGCGGGCCTGGCTCTCCCGGCACGGCCAGTGGGACGCCGCCGCGGCCGACCTCGGTGTGCACCGCCATACGCTGCGCTACCGGATGCGGCGCGTGGAGGAGATCCTGGGCCGCTCCCTCGACGACCCGGACGTCCGCATGGAGCTGTGGCTCGCCCTCAAAACCACGGAGCAGCCCGCGACCCGCTGAGGGGTCGGCCGCGGCGGCCCCGCAGGTACCGCCCCGACTTCCCGGCCCGCCCCCCGGCGACCTGATGTTGTCGACGGTCCGCACCACCGTCGTGGCCGTCGCGCAGTTCCTCCCCCTATGCCTCCGGCGATGGGGGGACCCCCAACCTATGCCTTCGGCCATGGGGGGACCCCCGGCGCCACCTAATGCTCTCCCCGGCACCGCCCCTGAAAAAGGGGCCCGTCTCTCCATGAGGGCGTTCAGGGAGGGCGACCCAGGCGGCGCTGGGGGTCCCCCCATGCCGGAGGCATAGGGGGCGGAACTGCGAGACAAGCCACAGGCGGGCCGCAGACCGCGAACAACATCAGGTCGCCGGGCGCGGCCCGGGTAGTGGCGCGGTGCCCCGGAGCGCCGGGGCAAGAGCGACGGGGAAGGCGGGTCCGATCGCGGGCAAAGGGGTTGGCAGCAGGCGGCGTCAGTACCTAAAGTCCTCTTCGTTGCTGACGGGCGACCGTGCTCCTCCCGGTCCGCCGTCCCCCCTCCCGCGCCCGGCGTCGACCGGTCGTGGGCCGGTATCCGTGAAGGACCCCGATGACCCGACCCGTCCGCGCCTCGTCGCCGGCCGCCGCGCCCGTCCCGCCGATCCCGCCGGTCCCGCCCGTCACCGGGCTCGAACCGCTCGTGCCCGCCGCGCCCAGGCGCCGGATCAGCGGTGTCGTATGGGGCGCCCTCGCCATCGTGTACGTCGTCTGGGGGTCGACCTATCTCGGGATCGCCGTCACCGTCGAGACGATGCCGCCGTTCCTGTCGGCGGGCGCCCGGTTCGTCGTCGCCGGGCTGCTGCTCGCCGCGATCGTCGCCTGGCGGGGCGGTACGGCCGCGCTCAGGGTCGACCGGGCCCAGCTCGGGTCCGCCGCGCTGATAGGGCTGCTCCTGCTGCTCGGCGGCAACAGTCTCGTCGTACTCGCCGAGACCGCCATCCCGTCCGGCCTGGCCGCCCTGCTGGTCGCGATCGTGCCCGCCTGGGTCGTCGTACTGCGCCGGGGCTTCGGCGAGCGCCCGGGCGGCCGGGCGTACGCCGGGGTGGTCATCGGGCTCGCCGGGCTCGCCGTCCTCACCCTGCCCGGTCTCAGCGGCGACGTCCGGCTCTGGGGTGTCCTGGTGGTGATCGCGGCGACCCTCAGCTGGTCCGTGGGGTCCTTCTTCTCGTCCCGGCTGCCGATGCCCGGGAACCCGTTCGCGGCCAGCGCGTACGAGATGGTCGCGGGCGGTATCGGCTGCGCGCTCGTCGGATTCGGCCGGGGCGAGCACCTCGGCTTCTCCGTGGCCGAGGTCTCCACCCGCTCCTGGGTGGCGCTCGGCTATCTGATCGTCTTCGGCTCCCTGGTCGCCTTCACCGCCTACGCCTGGCTGCTGCACACCGCCCCGCTGTCCCTGGTCGCGACCTATGCCTACGTCAATCCGGTCGTCGCCGTACTGCTCGGCGCGGTGGTCCTGAGCGAGCCCGTGACCTGGCCGATCCTGCTCGGCGGCGGGATCGTGGTGGCCGCGGTCTGTCTGATCGTCAGTACCGAACGGCGCGGCTGACCGGCCGGGCCGGACCACCCGCCACCGGGGACGCTCCAATGCGTAGCGTCCCCGGAGCCGATCACTCCACCCCGGACAAGCGACCCGGCGCGTCCGCGGACCTACCGTGGGGTCACCAACCGCACACCCCCATCTCCTACCTCGGAAGGGCCGGGACATGACCTCCACCCACGCCTTCTGGCTCGCCGGCCGCCAGGCCACCGGTGAGACCTCGTTCGACGTCACCAACTCGTGGGACGGACGGCTCGTCGGCACGGTCTCCGTACCCACCGAGGCACAGGTCGAGGAGGCCGTGGCCGCTGCCCACGCGGTACGGGACGAGTTCGCCGCGACCCCCGCGCACGTCCGGGCCGCCGCCCTCGACCACGTCTCGCGCCGGCTCGCCGAGCGCACCGAGGAGATCGCCCGGCTGATCTCGGCCGAGAACGGCAAGCCGATCAAGTGGGCCCGGGGCGAGGTCGGCCGGGCCGTCTCCGTGTTCCGGTTCGCCGCCGAGGAAGCCCGCCGGTTCAACGGCGGCGAGGCGCAGCGGCTGGACACCGACGCGGGCGGCACCGGACGGCTGGCGCTCACCCGCCGGATCCCCAAGGGCGTCGTGCTGGGGATCGCGCCGTTCAACTTCCCGCTCAACCTCAGCGCCCACAAGGTCGCCCCGGCGATCGCCGTCGGCGCGCCGATCATCCTCAAGCCCGCCCCGGCGACCCCGATCTCGTCGCTGATCCTCGGCGAGCTGCTGGCCGAGACCGACCTCCCGGCCGGTTCCTGGTCGGTGCTGACGGTCCCCAACGACCGGATGCCCGCCCTGGTACGGGACGAGCGGCTGCCGGTGATCTCCTTCACCGGCTCCGGGCCCGTCGGCTACGCGATCATGGACTCGGTGCCCCGTAAGCACACCACCCTCGAACTGGGCGGCAACGGCGCCGCCGTCGTTCTCGCGGACTGGTCCTCCGAGGCCGACCTGGACCGGGCCGCGACCCGGATCGCGACCTTCTCCAACTACCAGGGCGGCCAGTCCTGCATCTCCGTCCAGCGGGTGATCGCCGACGCCGCCGTCTACGAGCGGCTCGTCCCGAAGATCGTCGCGGCGGTCGAGGCCCAGGTCACCGGCGACCCCTCGGACGACGCCACCGACGTCGGCCCGCTGGTGAGCGAGGACGCCGCCCGGCGGGTCGAGAGCTGGGTCGACGAGGCCGTGGCCGCCGGTGCCGCGCTGCTGACCGGCGGCAAGCGCGACGGCGCCACCTACGCGCCGACCGTGCTCGCCGACGTCCCGGCCGGTACCACGATCTCCTGCGAGGAGGTCTTCGGCCCGGTCCTCACCGTCACCCGGGTCGACGGCGAGCAGGCCGCGTTCGACGCCGTCAACGACTCGGTGTACGGGCTCCAGGCGGGTGTCTTCACGCATGACGTGCGGACCGCGTTCCGGGCGCACCGGGCGCTGGAGGTCGGCGGTGTGATCATCGGCGACGTACCGTCCTACCGGGCCGACCAGATGCCGTACGGCGGCGCCAAGCAGTCCGGTGTCGGCCGTGAGGGCGTCGCGTACGCCATGGCCGACTACACCTACGAGCGCGTCCTGGTCCTCACCGGCCTGGCCCTCTGAGACCCGGCCCGCCCGAGCCGACGGCCGGAGCCCGCTGTGCGGGGGCTCCGGCCGTCGTCGTCCCCGGCCCTTGAACGCCCCGGCCCGCGCCCGGCGACCTGACGCCGTCGGCGGCCTGCGGGCCGTCCGTGGTTGTTCGCGCAGTTCCCCGCGCCCCTAAATGCTCTCCCCAGCGCCGCCCCTGAGAAGAAGAGGCCCGTCTCTCGGCGAGGGCGATCAGGAGAGCAACCAGGGGCGCGGGGAACTGCGCGAACAACCACGATGGTGGCGCGGACCGCGAACAACAGTAGGTCGCCGGACGCAACCCGGGCAGTGGCGCGATGTCCGGGAGAGCCAGGGCGCGCCGCTCCCGTACCTCCACCGGATCCGGAGGGATGGTGGACCCGCCGGGCATCGGGTAGTACGAAGGAGTACGAGTCAGTAGCACCGGCCGGTAGGACATGTCGCGCCCGGCTCCGGCGCGGTGCCGCCCCGACCAGACGCCCGCACCCGATTCGCGGCGAGGTGGACCTCATGACCGCACCACTGGAGAAGAACCGGCCCCCCAAGGTCACCGAACGCGAGGCCCGGCGGGTCGCCGAGGCCGCGCGTGAGCAGGACTGGCGCAAGCCGAGTTTCGCCAAGGAGTTGTTCCTCGGCCGGTTCCGGCTCGATCTGATCCATCCGCATCCCCTGCCGTCCGGCGAGGACGCCCGGCGGGGCGAGGAGTTCCTCTCCCGGGTGCGCGCGTTCTGCGAGTCCTCCGTCGACGGCGCCCTGATCGAGCGCGAGGCCAGGATCCCCGACGAGGTGATCGACGGGCTGCGGGAGCTGGGCGCCCTCGGGATGAAGATCGACCGGAAGTACGGTGGTCTCGGCCTCACCCAGGTCTACTACAACAAGGCCCTCGCCCTGATCGGCTCGGCCAGTCCGGCGATCGGCGCGCTGCTCTCGGCCCACCAGTCCATCGGCGTACCGCAGCCGCTGAAGCTGTTCGGCACCCAGGAGCAGAAGGACGCCTTCCTGCCCCGGCTGGCCCGCCACGACATTTCGGCGTTTCTGCTGACCGAGCCCGATGTGGGCTCCGACCCGGCCCGGCTGGCGACCACCGCCGTTCCCGACGGCGACGACTACGTCATCGACGGGGTGAAGCTCTGGACCACCAACGGTGTCGTCGCCGACCTCCTGGTCGTGATGGCCCGGGTACCGGAGTCCGAGGGCCACCCCGGCGGGATCACCGCCTTCGTCGTCGAGGCGGCGAGCGAGGGCATCACCGTCGAGCACCGCAATGCCTTCATGGGGCTGCGCGGTCTGGAGAACGGTGTCACCCGCTTCCATCACGTCCGGGTCCCGGCGGCCAACCGGATCGGACCCGAGGGCGCCGGGTTGAAGATCGCCCTGACCACCCTCAACACCGGTCGTCTGTCGCTGCCCGCGATGTGCGTCGGCGCGGGCAAGTGGTGTCTGAAGATCGCCCGGGAGTGGTCGGCCGTCCGGGAGCAGTGGGGCAGGCCCGTCGCCCGCCACGAGGCCGTCGGCGCCAAGATCTCCTTCATCGCCGCCACCACGTTCGCCCTGGAGGCCGTGGTCGACCTGGCCTCCCAGATGGCCGACGAGGACCGCAACGACATCCGGATCGAAGCCGCCCTGGCCAAGCTCTACGGCTCCGAGATGGCCTGTCTGATGGCCGATGAACTGGTCCAGATCCGCGGCGGCCGGGGCTTCGAGACCGCCGACTCGCTGGCCGCCCGGGGCGAACGTGCCGTCGCCGCCGAGCAGCTGCTGCGCGATCTGCGGATCAACCGGATCTTCGAGGGCTCCACCGAGATCATGCATCTGCTGATCGCCCGGGAGGCCGTCGACGCCCATCTGAAGGTCGCCGGTGATCTGATCGACCCCGACAAGACACTCGGCGACAAGGCGCGCGCCGGGGCGCAGGCCGGGGCCTTCTACGCCCGCTGGCTGCCGAAGCTGGTCGCGGGACCGGGCCGGCTGCCCACCTCGTACCAGGAGTTCCACCCCTCGGGCCACCGTGATCTCGCCACCCATCTGCGGTATGTGGAACGGGCCTCCCGCAGGCTCGCCCGCGCCACCTTCCTCGGGATGGCCCGCTGGCAGGGCCGGATGGAGAGCAAACAGGGCTTCCTCGGCCGGATCGTCGACATCGGCGCCGAACTCTTCGCGATGAGCGCCGCCTGTGTCCGGGCCGAACTGCTCCGGGGCGACGGCGACGGGCACGGCCGGGAGGCGTACCAGCTGGCCGACGCCTTCTGCCGGCAGTCCAGGATCCGGGTGGAGGAGCTGTTCGACCGGCTCTGGACCAATACCGACGACCTCGACCGCAAGGTGGTCGCCCGGGTGCTGTCGGGCGCGTACACCTGGCTGGAGGAGGGCGTGATCGACCCCAGTGGCGACGCCCCCTGGATCGCCGAAGCCGCCCCGGGCCCGTCCCGCCGCGACAACGTCCACCGGCCGATTCCCTGACCGGCAGGCCCGGTCCGGGGCGGCGGCCGGCGGCGCGGGCCGTACGGAATCCCGTACCGGATCCGGGCCCGGAGCCCGTACGGAATCCTGGCCCGGGGCCCGTACGGCGGCAGCTCCCGGAGTCCGTACGGCACCCGCGGCACCCGCTGTCCGGGCCGGTGCGGCGGCCCCGCACCGTACCGGCTGGCGGCCCGCCGCGCCCGGGCGGGACCCGGGCCGCACCGGCACACAGCCGCAGCGGACACAATGGGGGGATGAGCGACAGCCCATCCCCCCTGGCCGACCCCCATACCGTCTTCGCGCCCGACCCGGGTACGGGCCCCAGGGACCTCGTCGTCCTCGGTGCCACGGGGTCCATCGGCACCCAGGCCATCGACCTCGTCCTGCGCAATCCGGACCGGTTCCGCGTCACCGCCCTCTCCGCGGCGGGCGGACGGCCCGGACTCCTCGCCGAGCAGGCCCGGAAGCTCCGGGTGGAGGCCGTCGCGGTCGCCCGGGAGGACGCCGTACCGGCCCTGCGGGAGGCGCTGTCGGCCGAGTACGGCACCGACCGGCTGCCCGAGATCCTCGCCGGGCCCACGGCCGCCGCCCAGCTCGCCGCCTCCGAGTGCCACACCGTGCTCAACGGCATCACGGGCTCCATCGGCCTCGCGCCGACGCTGGCCGCGCTGACCGCGGGCCGTACCCTCGCCCTCGCCAACAAGGAATCCCTGATCGTCGGCGGGCCGCTGGTCAAGGAACTGGCCCGGCCCGGCCAGATCATCCCGGTCGACTCCGAGCACGCCGCCCTCTTCCAGGCGCTGGCCGCCGGAACCCGGGCCGATGTCCGCAAGCTGGTGGTCACCGCCTCCGGCGGGCCCTTCCGCGGCCGGACCCGCGACGAACTGGCGGCCGTCACCCCGGCCGACGCCCTGGCCCACCCCACCTGGGCGATGGGCCCGGTGATCACCGTCAACAGCGCCACCCTGGTCAACAAGGGCCTGGAGGTGATCGAGGCCCATCTGCTCTACGACATCCCCTTCGACCGGATCGAGGTCGTCGTCCACCCCCAGTCGTACGTCCACTCCATGGTCGAGTTCATGGACGGCTCCACCCTCGCCCAGGCCACCCCGCCCGATATGCGCGGCCCGATCGCCATCGGCGTCGGCTGGCCCGAGCGGATCCCGGACGCCGCCCCCGCCTTCGACTGGTCCACCGCCTCCACCTGGGAGTTCTTCCCCCTGGACACCGAGGCGTTCCCCTCCGTCGGGCTGGCCCGGCAGGTCGGCGCCGCGGGCGGCACCGCGCCCGCCGTCTTCAACGCCGCCAACGAGGAGTGCGTCGACGCGTTTCTGGCGGGGCGGCTGCCGTTCAACGGAATCATGGATACGGTCACGGATGTCGTCACCGAGCACGGGACCCCCGCCCGGGGAACCCGGCTCACGGTCGAGGACGTCCTCGAAGCGGAGGACTGGGCCCGCTCCCGGGCCCGGGAACTGGCGGCGAAGGCCATCGCGGAGGCGCGCGCATGACGATGTTGTTGACGGTCCTGGGCATTGTGATGTTCGCCGTCGGCCTGCTGTTCTCCATCGCCTGGCACGAGCTGGGCCATCTCTCGACGGCCAAACTCTTCGGCATCCGGGTGCCCCAGTACATGGTCGGCTTCGGCCCGACCATCTGGTCCCGGCAGAAGGGCGAGACGGAGTACGGCATCAAGGCCATCCCGATGGGCGGCTACATCCGGATGATCGGGATGTTCCCGCCCGGCGCCGACGGCCGGATCGAGGCCCGGTCCACCTCCCCCTGGCGGGGCATGATCGAGGATGCCAGGACCGCCGCCTACGAGGAGCTGCGGCCCGGCGACGAGACCCGGCTGTTCTATACGCGCAAGCCGTGGAAGCGCGTGATCGTGATGTTCGCCGGACCGTTCATGAATCTGGTCCTCGCCGTCGCGATCTTCCTCGGCGTCTCGATGACCTTCGGCTTCGCCACCCAGACCACCCAGGTCGCCGGGGTGCAGAAGTGTGTGATCTCGCAGAGCGCCGACCGCGACACCTGCGCCCCCTCCGACCCCGTCTCGCCCGCCCAGGCCGCCGGGCTGAAGGCCGGGGACACCATCACCGCCTTCAACGGACAGCCGGTGAAGGACTGGGCCACCCTCTCCGACCGGATCCGCGACACCATCGGACCGGCCACCATCACCGTCGACCGCGACGGCCGGGAAGTGGTTCTGAACGCGACCCTGCGCGAGAACATGGTCGCCAAGAAGGACGCCGACGGCGAGGTCGTCCCCGGCGAGTACGTCCCGGCCGGCTATCTCGGCTTCGCCGCCAGTACCGAGATCCTGCCGCTCTCCTTCGTCGACTCCGTCGACCGGATGGGCGGCATGATCGAGAACGGCGTCGAGTCGATCATCGCCCTGCCCTCCAAGGTGCCCGACCTCTGGAACGCCGCTTTCAGTGACGCCGAACGGGCCGAGGACTCCCCGGTCGGAGTGGTCGGCGCGGCCCGGATCAGCGGTGAGGTGATGACCCTCGACGCCCCGGCGCAGAACCTCTTCGCGATGTTCCTGATGCTGCTCGCCGGGTTCAACCTCTCCCTCTTCCTCTTCAATATGCTGCCGCTGCTGCCCCTGGACGGTGGGCATATCGCGGGCGCCCTGTGGGAATCCGTACGCCGCAATATCGCCCGGCTCTTCCGGCGGCCCGACCCCGGACCCTTCGACGTGGCGAAACTGATGCCGGTCGCCTATGTCGTCGCGGGCGTCTTCATCTGCTTCACCCTGCTGGTGCTGGTCGCCGATATCGTCAATCCGGTCAAAATCACCTGATCGGCGGTTGACCGGTTCTTACGAGGTCAACCGGCCACCGGCGACCGGGCGTACAGACGCTCGGTCGCCGTCACCTTCGGGCGGTTCGGGCGCGCGATGTGCTCGGTCCCGCACCCGTGCCGTAACCTCGATGGCCTGAGCCCGCCGTACTACGGGGCCACGTCCACACCATGGGGTTGCACTGCTGATGACCGCGATTTCACTCGGTATGCCTTCTGTTCCCACCAAGCTCTCCGACCGCCGTGTCAGCCGGAAGATCCAGGTCGGATCGGTCGCCGTGGGCGGTGACGCACCCGTGTCGGTCCAGTCCATGACGACCACCAGGACATCCGACATCGGGGCCACCCTGCAGCAGATCGCGGAGCTGACCGCGTCCGGCTGCCAGATCGTCCGGGTCGCCTGTCCC
The DNA here is from genome assembly GCF_040641415.1 of Streptomyces sp. NPDC020875. NCBI lineage: Bacteria > Bacillati > Actinomycetota > Actinomycetes > Kitasatosporales > Streptomycetaceae > Streptomyces > Streptomyces sp. NPDC020875. The sequence continues at coordinate 107,651 of NZ_JBFADP010000008.1, forward strand.
ACCCAGGACGACGCCGACGCCCTCGCCGTGATCGCCCGCAAGTCCCAGATCCCGGTGATCGCCGACATCCATTTCCAGCCGAAGTACGTCTTCGCCGCGATCGACGCGGGCTGTGCCGCGGTCCGGGTCAACCCCGGCAACATCAAGCAGTTCGACGACAAGGTCAAGGAGATCGCCCAGGCCGCCGGAGCCGCGGGCACCCCGATCCGGATCGGCGTCAACGCCGGATCCCTGGACCGGCGGCTGCTCCAGAAGTACGGCAAGGCCACCCCCGAGGCGCTGGTCGAGTCCGCCCTCTGGGAGGCGTCGCTCTTCGAGGAACACGGCTTCCGCGACATCAAGATCTCCGTCAAGCACAACGACCCCGTCATCATGGTCAACGCCTACCGGCAGCTGGCCGCCCAGAGCGACTACCCGCTCCACCTCGGCGTCACCGAGGCCGGACCGGCCTTCCAGGGCACCATCAAGTCCGCCGTCGCCTTCGGCGCGCTGCTCAGCGAGGGCATCGGCGACACCATCCGGGTCTCCCTCTCCGCCCCGCCCGCCGAAGAGGTCAAGGTCGGCATCCAGATCCTGGAGGCGCTCAACCTCCGCCAGCGCCGTCTCGAGATCGTCTCCTGCCCGTCCTGCGGCCGGGCCCAGGTCGACGTCTACAAGCTGGCCGACGAGGTCACCGCCGGGCTCGACGGCATGGAGGTCCCGCTCCGGGTCGCCGTCATGGGCTGTGTCGTCAACGGCCCCGGCGAGGCCCGCGAGGCCGACCTCGGCGTCGCCTCCGGCAACGGCAAGGGCCAGATCTTCGTCAAGGGCGAGGTCATCAAGACCGTCCCCGAGTCCAAGATCGTGGAGACCCTGATCGAAGAGGCGATGAAGATCGCCGAGCAGATGGAGAAGGACGGCGTGCCCTCGGGCGAGCCGACGGTGGCCATCGGCGCCTGACGCCGGTTCCGGGCCCCGGCCCGGTCACCACGGGAGCCCCGTACCGACGGGCCCCGCGGGCGCTGCGCGCCCCCGGGGCCCGTTCGTACGCTCGGCACCCGCCCCACCCGGCGGGTACAGTGCGGAGATCAGCAGACCGTACGGTGAGGCCCCTTCGTGTTGACGCAGACCACCACCCGGGTCCTCGAACCCGGTGACCTCGGGGCGGCGCTGGCCGTGCTCGAGAGCGAGCCCGTGGAGAATGCTTTTGTCACGTCCCGGGTCCAGGTCGCCGGGCTCGACCCCTGGCGGCTCGGCGGCGAGATGTGGGGCTGGTACACCGACGGACGGCTCCGCTCCCTCTGCTACTCCGGCGCCAACCTCGTCCCCGTCTGCGCCACCCCCGAGGCCGTCCGCGCCTTCGCCGACCGGGCCCGGCGCACCGGCCGCCGCTGCTCCTCCGTCGTCGGCCCCGCCGGACCCACCGCCCAGCTGTGGCGGCTGCTCGAACCGAGCTGGGGCCCCGCCCGCGACATCCGCCCCCATCAGCCGCTGATGGTGGCCGAGAGCCCGGCCGCCGACATCGAGCCCGATCCGTACGTCCGCCGGGTCCGCAAGGACGAGATGGAGGTGATCATGCCCGCGTGCGTGGCCATGTTCACCGAGGAGGTCGGGATCTCCCCGCTGGCGGGCGACGGAGGGCTCCTCTACCAGGCCCGGGTCGCCGAACTCGTCGGCTCCGGCCGCTCCTTCGCCCGGATCGAGGACGGCCGGGTGGTCTTCAAGGCCGAGATCGGCGCCGCCACCACCCAGGCGTGCCAGATCCAGGGCGTCTGGGTCGACCCCGAGTACCGGGGCCGGGGCCTGTCGGAGTCGGGCATGGCCGCCGTACTGCGGTACGCCCTCGCGGACGTCGCCCCGCTCGTCAGCCTGTACGTCAACGACTACAACACCCCCGCCAGGGCCGCGTACCGCCGGGTCGGCTTCCGCGAGGTGGGCGCTTTCATGAGCGTGCTGTTCTGACGACCGCCGCGGGCTGAGGTCCCCGGCCGTACACGCTCCGTACGGCTCCCCGGGTCGCCCCGTCCGCCCGGTCCGGCCGCGCGACGGCCGCCGCCGATTCCGTACGAGCCGACCGGCGAGGCCCGTCCCGTACGAGCCGGTCGCGGCCGGTCCCGTACGAGCAGGCCGCCGCCGGTCCCGTACGGCCCGGCCGTCCGGGGCCCCGCCGGAGGCGCCGCGCGGTGCCGTGCCCCGCGGCGCGCCCCGTTCCGGGCCGGACAGTAGGGTGCGCGCATGGCATCAGACCTCGGAGGCGTCCCGCACTTCCCCGCCGTCACCGTCGGACCGGCCGACCTCGCCGCCCGCCTCGACGAGGCCCTCATGGTGCAGTCCCTCGCCTTCGGCCTCACCCACGCGGAGATCGAGGTCCGCCGCCCCATCGTCGAGCGGCATCTGCGCCAGCCCGGCGCCCGCGCCCTGGCCGCCCTCACCGACACCGGGCGGCTCGTCGGCTTCGTCTACGGGATGCCCAACGACCGCTCCCACTGGTGGTCCACCGTCGTCGAGCCGTATCTCCGCCGGGACGGCCTGGACGGCTGGCTCGACGACGCGTTCGTCATCACCGAACTCCATGTCCACCCCAGGTTCCAGGGGCGGGGCATCGGCCGGGCCCTGATCACGACCCTCACCGACGGCGCCGCCGAACCCCGCTCCATCCTCTCCGCCGTCGACACCGATTCCCCCGCCCGTGAGCTGTACCGGAGCCTCGGCTACCGGGATCTCGCCCGCCGGGTCGTCTTCCCCAGCGCGCCCAGTCCGTACGCCGTGATGGGCGCCCCGCTGCCGCTGTCGCGCGGCAACTGATTTCCGCCCGCCCCCGCCCCCCGGCTAACCTCCTGCACATCACCTTCTTCACGCAGGTCGTTCACGCAGGAGATTCCCATGGCAGCCCAGGTCCAGCGCATGTCCCGTCTGATGGTCAAGACACTGCGCGACGACCCGGCAGACGCGGAGACCCTGAGCCACAAGCTCCTGGTCCGCGCGGGTTACGTCCGGCGCAACGCGGCCGGGATCTGGTCCTGGCTGCCCCTGGGCAAGGCCGTCCTCGACAACATCACCCGGGTCGTCCGCGAGGAGATGGACGCGATCGGCGCCCAGGAGGTGTCGCTGCCCGCCCTGCTGCCTAAGGAGCCCTACGAGGCCAGTGGCCGCTGGACCGAGTACGGCGCCGAGCTGTTCCGGCTGCACGACCGCAAGGGCGGCGACTATCTGCTCGGCCCCACGCACGAGGAGATCTTCACCCTGCTGGTCAAGGACCAGTGCACGTCCTACAAGGACCTGCCGGTGATCCTCTACCAGGTGCAGACGAAGTATCGCGACGAGGCGCGGCCGCGGTCGGGCATCCTGCGCAGCCGTGAGTTCCTGATGAAGGACTCGTACTCCTTCGACACCACCGACGAGGGCCTGACCGAGGCGTACGCGCTGCACCGCGAGGCGTACATCAAGATCTTCCGGCGGCTCGGGCTCGACCACCGGATCGTCTCCGCGGTCTCCGGCGCGATGGGCGGCTCGGCGTCCGAGGAGTTCCTGGCGCCCGCCGCGGCCGGTGAGGACACCTTCGTCCACTGCACGGCCTGCGAGTACGCCGCCAACACCGAGGCCGTCACCTTCACCGCGCCCGCCGCCGAGCCGGTGGAGCACCCGGCCGCCGCCGAGCTGGACACCCCCGACACCCCGACCATCGAGACCCTCGCGGCCCACCTCGGGGTGCCCGCCTCGGCGACCCTGAAGAACCTGCTGGTCAAGGTGGACGGCGAGATCGTCGCCGTCGGTGTCCCCGGCGACCGCGAGGTCGACCTCGGCAAGCTGACCGAGCACCTGGCCCCGGCCGAGGTCGAACTGGTCACCGCCGAGGACTTCACCGGCCGCCCCGACCTGGTCCGCGGCTATGTCGGCCCGCAGGGGCTCGACAAGGTCCGCTATCTGGCCGACCCCCGGGTCGCCGCCGGGACGGCGTGGATCACCGGCGCCAACAAGGAGGGCTTCCACGTCCGCGATGTGGTCGTGGGCCGTGACTTCGAGGTCGACGAGTACGTCGACGTCGTCGTGGTCGAGGACGGCGACCCCTGCCCCCGCTGCGGTACCGGGCTCAAGCTGGACCGGGCCATCGAGATCGGTCATATCTTCCAGCTCGGCCGGAAGTACGCGGACGCCTTCCAGCTCGACGTCCTCGGCCAGAACGGCAAGCCCCAGCGGGTGACCATGGGCTCGTACGGCATCGGGGTCTCCCGCGCGGTGGCGGCGCTGGCCGAGCAGACCGCCGACGAGCAGGGCCTGTGCTGGCCCGCCGAGATCGCCCCGGCGGACGTCCATGTGGTGGCCGCGGGCAAGGCCGCGCAGACCGAGTTCGCCCTCGCCGCGGCCGAGCAGCTGGCGGCGGCGGGCCTGCGGGTCCTGGTCGACGAGCGCGCCGGGGTCTCCCCGGGCGTCAAGTTCACCGACGCCGAGCTGATCGGCGTGCCGAAGATCCTGGTCGCGGGCCGCCGGGTGGCCGAGGGCGTCGTCGAGCTCAAGGACCGCCGGACGGGTGAGCGCGAGGAGCTTCCGCTCGCCGACGCGATCGCCCGCCTGACCGCCGCGAACTGAGACCGGTACCCCGGGGCGCTTCCACCGCCCCGGGGCCGTACGCGTCCCCCCGGGAAGCGCCCCGAACCATCCGGGTCGCGCTCCGGGACCTGATGCTGTCGGCGGTCCGCGCCCCGGCTGTGGCCGGTCGCGCGGTTCCGCCGCCATGCCTTCGGCATGGGGAACCTCAGCGCCCCTGGTTGCCCTCCTCACCGCCCTCGTGCGGAGGAGGGTTCGCCATATTCAGGGCCGGTGTCGCGGAGAGTTTTCAGGGGCGCTGGGGGTCCCCCCCATGCCGAAGGCATAGGGGGCGCAACCGCGCGTCCGGCCACCGACGGTCCGCGGGCCGCGAACAACATCAGGCCCCCGGGCGCGCGGCCCGGACAATCGGGGCCGCGCCCCGGAGGGCAACGCACCGCACCCCGGGAATACGCGGCGCCCCGGAGCCCGCGGCTCAGAGCCAGGAGGCGAATTCCAGTACCGGCTCCGCCATCCGGGCCCGGTCCGCGTCGAGGGACCGTACCGCCGACGCGATCGCCCGGAACCGGGTCCAGCCCCGGACCCGCTCCGGGTCGAGGTCGAGCGAGTCGGCCAGCCGGGTCACCCGGCGGCGGGCGGTCGTCGCGCCCGCCGAGACCGCGACGAGGTCCTCGGCCCGGTCGCGGGCGAGCCGCGCGAGGTCGTAGGCGCGCTCCCCGACGAGCGGCGAGGGCCCGACGGTCAGCCAGGGCGTGCGGTCGCCCGCCAGGACTTTGCCCTGGTGGAAGGAGCCGTGCAGCAGGTACGTCTCCGGTACCGCGTCGGCCAGCAGGCCGTCCCGTACCTCCAGTGCCGCCGAGGCCAGCGGCGCCACGGGGTCGTCGGTGGCGGCGAGGGCCCGCAGCCGGGCCGCGGCCGGGGCCGTACGGTCGGCGACGGAGTCGTAGCCGTGGCCTGCGGGCGGTTCGACCCAGAGTCTGCGGAGCGTGCCCGCCGCTTCGAGTACCGCCTTCGCCTCCGGCAGGGATCGTACGGACACCTCGGGGTGCAGCCGTTCCAACAGCAGCCCACTCCCGGCGACGCGCCCGGCACCGGGTCCCGCCGCGTCCAGTACCCGGACCGCCCCGAAGCCGTCCCAGCGCTCCAGCGCCGCCAGCTCCGCGCCGGGCGCGGCCGACGGCGGCGCCAGCTTGAGCGCGGCGGGGGTGCCGTCGGGCCGGTGGACGAGGACGACGAGACCGCCCCGGCCCCCGGGGGCCACCACCCGCTCGACGCCGAGGTCCCAGCGGTCGACCGCGGCGGCGACGAGCTTCGGCAGTTCGTCGAGCCAGGGCCCGTCCGTTTCCGCGCGGCCGTCCTCGGCGAGCGCCCGCACCAGACGCCGGGGCGCTTCGAATTCCATGCCTGCGCGACTTCCTCTCATTCTCCGGCCGGTGGGCCGGTCGCCGCCGACCGCTCGGCGAGCCCAGGAAAGGCTACGCCGCCGCCCCGCCAGCGCGCGGACCGCACCGCCGCCTCCCGCAGGGCCGCCGCGGCTTCCGTACGGAGGGGGCCGCGCGCGGCCCGGACGAGGTCCGCGCAGGCGCCCGCGACCCGGTCCTCCAGATGGGCGGCGAGCCGGACGGCGGACGCCGCGTCGGGGACGGGGAACGGCAGGGCGTAGCCGGGGGCGGCCGCGACGGGCGCGGCGGCCAGGTCGCGTACGGCCCTGATCAGGGTGTCGCGGCGGGCCCGGTGGGCGGCGAAGGCTTCCCTGGCCTCGGCCCGGCGGCCGTCGTCGACCCGGGCGCCGACGACGCCGTACCCGTAGACGGCGGCGTGTTCGGCGGCGAGCGCCGCCTGGAGGGCGGTCAGCGGCTCCCGGCCGCCGCCGCTCACGGGCCGGAGTACGGCGCCCTGTCCGGTCAGCGGACTGGACGGCGGCCGGGTCATCGGGCCGGTCCCGGGTCGGCCGCGACGGGCCGGGAGAGCAGATAGGCGTGGGCGGCTCCGGCCGCGGCGACGGAGGCGAGCAGCCGGGCGAGTTCGGGGCCCGCGCCGTCGAGCGCGGCGGTGTACGCGGCGGAGGACCGGCGCTCCGCGGCGACCAGTTCGGCCAGGGCCCGCGCCGGGTCGGGGTCGGGCGTGAGGCCGGGAGCGGGGGTGGGCGCCGTGTGCGCCGGGTCGCGTACGGCGCCGGACGCGCCGGAGCCGCCGGGCGCGGTCCCGCCGAGGGCCGTGACATGGGCGGCGGCCGAGGCCCGTAGCTCGGTGAGGCGTCCGGCGAGTGCCGGATGCGCGGCGATCACCGCGTCGTAGCGGTCCCTGAGCGCCCCGCCGGACGCGGCCAACCGTTTCCGCAGCCGGGTGTCCGCCGCCTCGGACCAGCTACCCGGCGCGTTCCCCTGCTCGTGCGCCCCCTGAGCACCTCGCGCCCGGTCCCGTCCGCCGGTCTCCGACGGCTCACCCGAACAGCCCGTGAGCGCCCCCGCCGCCATCGCACCCGCCGTCGCGCCCGTCACCGCGAGCGCTCTTCGTCTCGTCGTTCCCGGGCGTCCCACGCGTTTCTCCCTCGGTCGGCGGCCGGTATTGAGATGATCATCGCCGCAGGCGAGCGTACCCGCGGCGGCCCCCGTGGTGGACGGCAACACCCTTCCGGACCGGATACCCTTTGATCTGACACGCGACCATCCGTGACCGCCTCGCGGCACGGACGCGACGGACCCACAACAGCACACGCGGCCGAGGAGTCACCCGGATGAGCACCACCCAGAGCGAGAGGCTGCGCGGGTTGCTGGAACCGCTCGTCAGCGCCGCCGGACTGGATCTGGAAGAGATCGAGGTGTCCCGCGCGGGCCGTCGCCGCCAGCTGGTGATCGTGGTCGACTCCGACGAGGGGCTCACCCTCGACGCCTGTGCCGAGCTGAGCCGTGAGATCTCCACCCGGCTCGACGAGTCCGATGTGATGGGCGACGAGGAGTACACCCTCGAAGTGGGTTCCCCCGGCGCCGACCGCCCCCTGACCGAGCCGCGCCACTACGTCCGGGCCACCGGCCGGCTGGTGCGGTTCCGGCTGCACGACGGAGGCGACCTGGTCGCCCGGGTGCTCGCCGTCGACGAGGAGGGTCTCGACACGGAGGTCCCCGGTGTGAAGGGGCGCAAGCCGACCAGCCGCCGGATCGCCCTCGGCGAGATCGCGAAGGCGCGTGTGGAGATCGAGTTCAACCGCAAGGACAAGAAGGAAGAGGAGGCGTAGCCGTGGACATCGACGTGAAGCTCCTGAAGGGCTTGGCACAGGAGAAGGAGATCCCCTTCGATCTGCTGGTCGAGGCGATCGAGTCGGCCCTCCTCATCGCGTACCACCGCACTCCCGACAGCCGCCGGTACGCCCGGGTGGTGCTCAGCCGCGACACCGGCCATGTGACGGTCTGGGCCAAGGAGGACCCGTCGGACGTGCCGGAGGGGCAGGAGCCCAAGGAGTTCGACGACACCCCGACGGACTTCGGCCGGATCGCCGCCACCACCGCCCGCCAGGTCATCCAGCAGCGGCTGCGGGACGCCGAGAACGACGTCACCTTCGGCGAGTACGCCCGCCGCGAGGGCGATATCGTCTCCGGCCAGGTCCAGCAGGGCAAGGACCCGAAGAACGTCCTGGTCAAGCTGGACGACAAGCTGGAGGCCATCCTTCCGGCTCAGGAGCAGGTCCCGGGCGAGGACTACAGCCACGGACTGCGGCTGCGGACCTATGTCGTCCGGGTGGCCAAGGGTGTACGCGGCCCCTCCGTCACGCTCTCGCGGACCCACCCCAACCTGGTGAAGAAGCTCTTCGCGCTGGAGGTCCCCGAGATCGCGGACGGCAGTGTGGAGATCTCCGCGATCGCCCGCGAGGCCGGTCACCGCACCAAGATCGCGGTCCGCTCGGTCCGGCCGGGTCTCAATGCCAAGGGTGCCTGTATCGGCCCGATGGGCGGCCGGGTGCGCAATGTGATGGCCGAACTGCACGGCGAGAAGATCGACATCGTCGACTGGTCGGACGACCCGGCCGAGATGGTGGCGAACGCGCTCTCCCCGGCCCGGGTCAGCAAGGTCGAGGTGGTGGATCTGGCCGCGCGCTCGGCCCGGGTCACCGTCCCCGACTACCAGCTCTCCCTCGCCATCGGCAAGGAGGGCCAGAACGCCCGGCTCGCCGCCCGGCTGACCGGCTGGCGGATCGACATCCGTCCCGACACCGAGCAGTCCGGTGACGCCGGGGAGCCGGACCGCCGCTGAGGCCGGGACCGGACCGCCGCCGTCGGAGACCGGTACCGGAACCCGATGGGGACCGGTGCCGGGGCCGTTGACCTGTGGGTTCACCGGCCAGGCGGCAGGCGCCCGGCGCACGCCGGGCGCGTACCCCCGGAGATCGACCGGCCACGCGCCGTAGCCGATCAAGACAGATGAGTGTTCGATTTTTGCCCCAAAGGGGTGAGGTCGCTACGGGGAGGTAGACTTAACCGTGTCTGGCCGGACGTATGTCGGCGCATGCCCAGAACGCACGTGTGTGGGTTGCCGCCAGCGGGCGGCCAAAAGCGATCTCCTGCGCATCGTGAAGATCGGGGACGAGTGCGTCCCCGATGATCGCGGTACGCTGCCCGGCCGGGGTGCGTACGTCCACCCCGTAGTGGACTGTCTCGATCTGGCGGTCCGCCGCCGGGCGTTCCTCCGGGCCTTCCGGGCCGGGGGGCCGCTCGACACGGCCGGATTGCGCCTGTCCGTACAGAAGACGGAGCGGGCCGCGGAGCAGGATGTGTAAGAAGAAGTACGGCACGGGTCCCCGTGCGGTCAGGTACCTCGCGAGTCGGAAGTAGGTCGAGATTGCGATGAGCACTCGATGAGTACGCGATGAGTACGCCCATGAAGTAGCGACGGTCCGGCGGTAACCGGACCTCAAAGGAGCGAAGTGGCTAAGGTCCGGGTATACGAGCTCGCCAAGGAGTTCGGTGTAGAGAGCAAGGTCGTCATGGCCAAGCTCCAGGAACTCGGTGAATTCGTCCGTTCGGCGTCCTCGACGATCGAGGCGCCGGTTGTGCGCAAGTTGACTGACGCGTTGCAGGGGTCCGGCTCCGGTGCCGGCAAGACCGCTGCCAAGCCCGGCGCGCCCCGTAAGGCCGCGCCCACCCCCGCCGCCCCCCGTCCGGGCGGTCCCACCCCCGGCGCGCCCTCTCCGGCCGCGCCCCGTCCCGCTGCCCCCAAGCCCGGCGCCCCGGCCCCCAAGCCGGCCGCCGCCGAGGCCCCCGGCAGCACCCCCTCTCCGGCCGCCCCGGCCCCCGGTCCCCGGCCGGGCCCGAAGCCCGCGGCCCGGCCCGGCCCGGTCGCGCCCGTACCCGCGGCGGAGTTCTCCGCCCCGGCCCCGGCGCAGCCCACCGCGCAGCCCGGCCAGTCCGGTCCCCGGCCCGGTGCCTCCGGTCCGCGCCCCGGCGCCCGTCCCGGCCCCGCCGGCGACCGCCGCGACGGCGGTCGTGACGGTGGCCGCGGCGGCGACCGCGGCGACCGTCCCGGGCGCCCCGCGCCCGGCCAGGGCGCCCCGCGCCCCGGCGGCAACCGTCCGGCCGGTCCCCGTCCGGGCAACAACCCCTTCACCTCCGGCGGCTCCACCGGAATGGCGCGTCCCCAGACGCCCCGTCCCGGCGGCCCCCGTCCCGGCGGTGCCCCGGCTCCCGGCGCGCCCCGTCCGCAGGGCGGCCCCGGCGGTGCCCCGCGTCCGCAGGGTCAGGGCGGAGCCCGCCCGACTCCCGGCGCGATGCCGCGTCCGCAGGCCCCCCGTCCCGGTGGCGGCCCCGCGGGCAACCGTCCGAACCCGGGCATGATGCCGCAGCGTCCGGCCGCGGGCCCCCGCCCGGGTCCCGGTGCCGGTCGTCCCGGCGGCGGCGGCGGTCGTCCCGGCGGTGCCGGTGCCGGTCGTCCCGGTGGCGGCGGCGGTTTCGCCGGCCGTCCCGGTGGCGGTGGCGGCGGCGGTCGTCCCGGTGGCGGCGGCGGTTTCGCCGGTCGTCCCGGTGGCGGTGGCCCCGGTGGTGGCGGCGGCGGCTTCGGCGGTCGTCCCGGCTTCGGTGGCCGTCCCGGCGGCCCCGGTGGCCGCGGTGGCACACAGGGCGCCTTCGGCCGTCCCGGCGGACCGGCCCGTCGTGGCCGCAAGTCGAAGCGGCAGCGGCGCCAGGAGTACGAGGCCATGCAGGCCCCGTCGGTCGGCGGCGTGATGCTGCCCCGCGGCAACGGCGAAGCCATTCGTCTGTCGCGCGGCGCGTCCCTCACCGACTTCGCCGAGAAGATCAACGCCAACCCGGCGTCCCTCGTCGCGGTGATGATGAACCTCGGCGAGATGGTCACGGCGACGCAGTCGGTCTCCGACGAGACGCTCCAGCTCCTCGGCGACGAGATGAACTACACGGTTCAGATCGTCTCCCCGGAGGAGGAGGACCGCGAGCTGCTCGAGTCCTTCGACATCGAGTTCGGCGAGGACGAGGGCGGCGAGGAATCGCTGGTCTCCCGTCCGCCGGTGGTGACCGTCATGGGCCACGTCGACCACGGTAAGACCCGGCTGCTCGACGCGATCCGCAAGACCAACGTGGTCGCGGGCGAGGCCGGTGGCATCACCCAGCACATCGGTGCCTACCAGGTCGCGACCGAGGTCAACGGCGAGGACCGCCGGATCACCTTCATCGACACCCCGGGTCACGAGGCGTTCACCGCCATGCGTGCCCGTGGTGCCAAGTCGACCGACATCGCGATCCTCGTGGTGGCGGCCAACGACGGTGTGATGCCCCAGACGATCGAGGCGCTGAACCACGCCAAGGCGGCCGAGGTGCCGATCGTGGTCGCGGTCAACAAGATCGACGTCGAGGGTGCCGACCCGACCAAGGTGCGCGGTCAGCTCACCGAGTTCGGTCTGGTGGCCGAGGAGTACGGCGGCGACACCATGTTCGTCGACATCTCCGCCAAGCAGGGCCTCCACATCGAGGAGCTGCTGGAGGCCGTGGTCCTCACCGCCGACGCGTCCCTCGACCTCCGGGCCAACCCGGAGCAGGACGCGCAGGGCATCGCGATCGAGTCCCACCTCGACCGCGGTCGCGGCGCCGTCTCGACCGTCCTGGTCCAGCGCGGAACGCTCCGGATCGGTGACACGATGGTCGTCGGCGACGCCTACGGCCGGGTGCGCGCCATGCTCGACGACAAGGGCGAGAACGTGGCGGAGGCCGGTCCTTCGACCCCGGTCCTCGTCCTCGGTCTCACCAACGTCCCGGGCGCGGGCGACAACTTCCTCGTCGTCGACGAGGACCGCACCGCCCGCCAGATCGCCGAGAAGCGGGCCGCCCGCGAGCGCAACGCCGCGTTCGCCAAGCGGGTACGCCGGGTGTCCCTCGAGGACCTCGACAAGGTCCTCAAGGCGGGCGAGATCCAGCAGCTCAACCTGATCATCAAGGGCGACGCGTCCGGATCGGTCGAGGCGCTGGAAGCGTCGCTGCTCCAGCTGGACGTCGGCGAGGAAGTCGACATCCGGGTGCTGCACCGCGGCGTCGGTGCCGTCACCGAGTCGGACATCGACCTGGCCATGGGCTCCGACGCGATCGTCATCGGCTTCAACGTCCGCGCGGCCGGCCGGGCCTCGCAGATGGCCGAGCGCGAGGGCGTCGACGTCCGGTACTACTCGGTGATCTACCAGGCCATCGAGGAGATCGAGGCGGCCCTCAAGGGCATGCTCAAGCCGGAGTACGAAGAGGTCGAGCTGGGCACGGCGGAGATCCGCGAGGTCTTCCGCTCGTCCAAGCTGGGCAACATCGCGGGTGTCCTCATCCGCTCCGGCGAGGTCAAGCGGAACACCAAGGCCCGTCTCATCCGGGACGGCAAGGTGGTCGCCGAGAACCTCAACATCGAGGGTCTGCGCCGCTTCAAGGACGACGTCACCGAGATCCGCGAAGGCTTCGAGGGCGGTATCAACCTCGGAAACTTCAACGACATCAAGATCGACGACGTCATCGCGACGTACGAGATGCGCGAGAAGCCGCGCGGCTGACGCCGGGCGGTCGGCCGGGGCCGGTCGGCGGAGATATTCCGTCGATCGGCCCCGGCCGCTGCGTGTACGGTTCCTGTGTCCCTGTCGAACACCGACAGGCGCCCTTGAACCCGAACCGGCGGGACATCCGGATCAATCCATGTTTGTGGGGACGCTCTCCTTCGACCTCCTCCTCGGCGACGTACGGTCGCTGAAGGAGAAGCGCTCGGTGGTCCGCCCGATCGTCGCCGAGCTGCACCGCAAATTCGCGGTCAGCGTGGCGGAGACCGGCGACCAGGACCTCTACCGCAGAGCCGAGATCGCCCTCGCGGTGGTCTCCGGCGACATACGACATCTGACGGATGTGCTCGACCGGTGCGAACGATTCGTCGCCGGACGCCCCGAAGTGGAACTGCTCTCGGTTAGACGCAGGCTCCACGGCGACGAAGACTGAAGGAGACGCCGCCACGACACCGTGGCCCGGCACAGCAGGTAAGAAGGAGAAGGACCAGTGGCCGACAACGCGCGGGCGAAGAAACTGGCGGACCTGATCAGGGAAGTCGTCGCCCAGAAGCTGCAGCGCGGCATCAAGGACCCGCGGCTCGGTACGCATGTGACCATCACGGACACCCGGGTCACCGGAGATCTGCGGGAGGCCACGGTCTTCTACACGGTCTACGGCGACGACGAGGACCGGGCCAGCGCCGCCGCCGGTCTGGAGAGCGCCAAGGGCGTACTCCGCAGCGCCGTGGGCGCCGCCGCGGGCACCAAATTCACCCCCACCCTGACCTTCGTCGCGGACGCGCTCCCGGAGAACGCCCGGACCATCGAGAACCTCCTCGACCGGGCCCGAGCCTCGGACGCCCGGGTCCGGGAGACCTCGTCCGGCGCGACCTACGCGGGCGAGGCCGACCCGTACCGCAAGCCCGACGAGGGCGACGACGAGGACGAGGGCAACACCTCCGCATGACGCAGCGCACCCCCGTGCCCGACGGCCTGGTCATCGTCGACAAGCCGTCGGGCTTCACCTCCCATGACGTCGTCGCCAAAATGCGCGGCATCGCCCGGACCCGCCGGGTGGGCCACGCGGGCACCCTCGACCCCATGGCCACCGGAGTACTCGTCCTCGGCGTCGAACGGGCCACCAAGCTCCTCGGCCACCTCGCCCTCACCGAGAAGGAGTACCTGGGAACCATCCGGCTCGGCCAGAGCACCGTCACCGACGACGCCGAAGGCGAGATCACCTCGTCCGCCGACGCCTCCGGGATCGCCCGCGCGGCCATCGACACCGGGGTCACCGCCCTCACCGGCGCGATCATGCAGGTCCCGTCCAAGGTCAGCGCCATCAAGATCGACGGCAAGCGGTCGTACGCCCGGGTCCGCGGCGGCGAGGACTTCGAGATCCCGGCCCGCCCGGTGACCGTCTCCGCCTTCACCGTCTACGACGTCCGGGACGCCGTCGCCGACGACGGCACCCCCGTCCTCGACCTCGTCGTCTCCGTGGTCTGCTCCTCCGGCACCTACATCCGGGCCCTCGCCCGCGACCTGGGCGCCGGACTCGGCGTCGGCGGCCATCTGACCGCCCTGCGGCGGACCAGGGTCGGACCCTACGGGCTCGACGCCGCCAAAACCCTCGACCAGCTCCAGGAGGAGCTGACCGTGATGCCCGTGGCCGAAGCCGCCGCGGCGGCCTTCCCCCGCTGGGACGTCGACGACCGGCGCGCCCGGCTGCTGGCCAACGGCGTACGGCTCGACATGCCGCCGTACGACCGCTCACCGGTCGCCGCGTTCGGCCCCGAGGAACGCTTCGTGGCGCTCGTGGAAGAAGAGAAGGGCAAGGCCAAGAGCCTGGCCGTGTTCGTCTGACGGCCGTCCGCCGCTGTCCCCCCGCCGCCCCTCCGCCGTCCGGCGAGGGGCGGCGGAGGTCGGTGGAGCGGCCGAAGTGACGGCCGGTTGCGGTCCTCCGCCCGGGACATGGCACCCTTAAGGCTGCGAATACTGGTCTGGTGAAACTGATGGTTCGGCGAGGAGCGGTCACAGTGCAGCGCTGGCGTGGCTTGGAGGACATCCCCCAGGACTGGGGGCGCAGCGTCGTCACCATCGGTTCCTACGACGGAGTCCACCGCGGGCATCAGCTGATCATCGGGCGGGCCGTGGAACGGGCCCGCGAACTCTCCGTACCGGCGGTCGTCGTCACCTTCGACCCCCACCCGAGCGAAGTCGTACGGCCCGGCAGCCACCCCCCGCTCCTCGCGCCCCACCACCGGCGCGCCGAACTGATGGCCGAACTCGGAGTCGACGCGGTACTCGTCCTCCCGTTCACCGCCGAGTTCTCCCAGCTCTCCCCGGCCGACTTCATCGTGAAGGTCCTCGTCGACAAACTCCACGCCAGGACCGTCGTCGAAGGCCCCAACTTCCGCTTCGGGCACAAAGCCGCCGGAACCGTCGCCTACCTCGCCGAACTCGGCGCCACCTACGACTACGACGTCGAGGTCGTCGACCTCTACGTCAGCGGCGAGGCGGGCGGCGGCGAACCCTTCTCCTCCACCCTCACCCGCCGCCTCGTCGCCGCCGGAGACGTCGCGGGCGCGGCGGAGATCCTCGGCCGCCCCCACCGCGTCGAAGGCATCGTCGTCCGCGGCGCCCAGCGCGGCCGGGAACTGGGCTACCCCACCGCCAACGTGGAGACCCTGCCGCATACCGCGATCCCCGCCGACGGGGTCTACGCGGGCTGGCTCACCGCCGACGGCGAACGCATGCCGGCGGCGATCTCCGTCGGAACGAACCCCCAGTTCGACGGGGTCGAGCGGAG
This sequence comes from Streptomyces sp. NPDC020875, assembly GCF_040641415.1. Lineage (NCBI taxonomy): Bacteria > Bacillati > Actinomycetota > Actinomycetes > Kitasatosporales > Streptomycetaceae > Streptomyces > Streptomyces sp. NPDC020875. The sequence continues at coordinate 122,992 of NZ_JBFADP010000008.1, forward strand.
CGTCGAGGCATACGCGATCGACCGCGTCGACCTCGACCTGTACGGCCTCCACGTGGCGGTCGACTTCCTCGCGTACATCCGCGGCCAGGAAAAATTCGCCTCGGTCGACGACCTCCTAGTGGCCATGGCCCGCGACGTGGCCCAGTGCCGGGAGCTTTTGGCGTAGCTCCCGGGGTTCTCGGTGTGGGGTTTCCCGTCTGGTGCGGGGCGGTTCGCGCCTCAGGCGCCGGCGGGGCTGTTGAAGATGTGACCGTTACTCCGGCGGTATGCGGGCGGTCTTGTCCGGCGTCGGGAGGGTCGGTGGCCTCCGGGTTCACCTCCTCACGGACGGCGGAAGTGGGGGTCTTCTTTGGGAGACCCGTTTCTTTTCCGCCGTCCTCCCCCAAAGCTGCCTTTGGGGGGACCCCCAGGGGGCGACCCTGCACCCCCCGACCACGCCGACTGGACTTGTCCCCTGGTGCTGGAGCCCGTCCCGGGGAGGGGAAGGGTGCCACCTGATGTGGTCGGTCCACCCGCTGCCCGGTGGTGGGCTTGTCGCGCAGTTCCCCGCGCCCCTGGTTACCTCCGTTGCCGCCCTCCGAAAGGGCGCCGCCCCAGGGCGGGGCTTCTCCTCTAGGGAGTGGGTTCCCCTCTCCTTATCCGGTGCGAGGGAGAGCATTTAGGGGCGCGGGGAACTGCGCGAACGGCCACGGGCGGGCCGCAGTCAAAACACCTCCAGAGGAAGCACCATCCATCCCGCCCGGAGGGCGCCCCCTTGCCGAGGACGGTGCGGGGGAGGTGGTTAGGGGCGCGGGGAACTGCGCGACCAGCCACGACGGTGGGGCGGACCGCGAACAGCATCAGGTCGCCGGGTGAGACCCGGCGTTGTTGGCCTCACCCGGAGGGCCAAGGCGCTGGGGGTCCCCCCATTGCCGAAGGCGTAGGGGGCGGAACTGCGCGACCAGTCACAGGCGGGCCGCAGGCCGCGAACTACATCAGGTCGCGCGGCGCGGCCCGGGGCGTGGCGCTCACCCGGAGGGGCGAGGCGCCACCGGCGTGAGGTGGCAGGAGACCCCCGCGTCGGCGACGCGGCCCGGTGGCGTGCCCCGGCACAGGTCGGCGACGGCGGCCGCCGCGCCGGACGCCAGTGACGGGCAGCGTGCGTGGAAGCGGCAGCCGGGTGGGGGGCGGGTCGGGTCCGGGGGTTCGCCGGAGAGGACCGTCGCGGGGAGCGGGGATTCGGGGAGTACGGAGAGCAGGGCCCGCGTATAGGGGTGCCGGGGCTCGGTGAGGACGGTTTCCACGGGGCCCGCCTCGACGACGCGGCCGAGGTACATGACGGCGACCCGGTCGGCGATGTTCCACGCCAGGCCGAGGTCGTGGGTGACGACGAGCGCGGAGAGCCCGAGTTCGTCGCGGAGCCGTAGCAGCAGGGCGAGGATCTCGCCGCGTACGGAGGCGTCGAGGGAGGCCACGGGCTCGTCGGCGACGAGGAGTTCGGGCTGGAGGGCGAGCGCGCCCGCGATGACGACGCGCTGCCGCTGGCCGCCGGAGAGTTCGTACGGGTAGCGGAGGAAGAAGCGGTCGGGCGGCCGGAGTCCGGCGAGGGCGAGCGCGCGGGCGACGGCGGCGCGTTCGTCGCCGGGTGTCCCGTGTACCCGCAGGCCCTCGGCGACGGCGTCGTAGACGGTGTGCCGGGGGTTGAGGGAGCCGGTGGGGTCCTGGAGGACGAGTTGGGCGCGGCGGCGGTACGCCTTGAGGGCGCGGGCGGTGTATTCGAGGGGCCGTCCGGCGAAGGTGACCCGGCCGGAGGTGGGGGTGACCAGTCCGAGCAGGGTTCTGGCGAGGGTCGTCTTGCCGCAGCCGGACTCGCCGACGAGGGCGACGATCTCGCCGTGGCCGACGGTCAGGTCGACTCCGTCGACGGCGCGCGCCGGGGGACGGCCGCGGCGTCCGGGGAAGGTGACGTGGATGTCTTCGGCGCCGAGCAGGGGGCCCGTCGTGGTGGTCACCGGGATTCCCCTCCGGCGTGGACGCAGGCCGCGTGGTGGGCGGCGCCGACCTGGACGAGGGCGGGTTCCCGTTCGGCGCAGCGGTCGTCGGTCCTGGGGCAGCGCGGCCGGAACGTACAGCCGCCGGGCAGGGCCGACGGGTCGGGCGGGTCGCCGGGCAGTCCCCGGGGCGCGCGCCGGGACGCGGGGTCGCCGACCCGGGGGAACGCCGAGGCGAGGGCCCGGCCGTAGGGGTGGTGGGCGGCGGTGTGGACCGTCCGGGCCGGGCCCTCTTCGACGATCCGGCCCGCGTACATCACGGCCAGCCGGTCGCAGGTCTCGGCGAGTACCGCCAGGTCGTGACTGATCATCAGCAGTCCGATGTCGTGGTCGGCGACGAGCCGTCCGATCAGCCGGAGGATCTGGGCCTGGATCATCACATCGAGGGCCGTGGTGGGTTCGTCGGCGATGATCAGCCGGGGTTCGCAGGCGAGGGCCATGGCGATCATCACCCGCTGGCGTTGTCCGCCGGAGAGTTCATGCGGATAGGCGGCGGCGCGGTCGGGGGGCAGTCCGACCTGGTGGAGGAGTTCGGTGACGCGTTCCCGGGCCCGGGCGGGGGGTGTGGAGCGGTGCAGCAGGATCGGTTCGGCGATCTGGTCGCCGATCCGGTGGACGGCGTTGAGGGAGTGCATCGCGCCCTGGAAGACGATGGACGCGCCCGCCCAGCGGACGGCCCGCAGCCGCCCCCAGCGCATGGTGAGGACGTCCTCGCCGGCGAACCGGATCTCGCCGCCGACGGAGGCGCCCGGCGGCAGCAGCCGCAGCAGCGCCATGGCGAGGGTGGACTTGCCGCAGCCGGATTCCCCGGCGACGCCCAGTTTCCGTCCGGCGGGCAGTTCGAGGTCGACACCCCGGACGGCGGGTACGGCGCCGGGCCCGGAGCCGTAGGTGACCCGTAGGTCCCGGACGGACAGCAGTGGTTCCGTGGTCATCAGCGGGCCCCCAGCTTCGGGTTGAGGACGGATTCCACGGCCCGGCCGCAGAGGGTGAAGGCGAGGGCGACGGCGGCGATCGCCAGTCCGGGCGGGGCGAGGTACCACCAGTGGCCGGAGGAGACGGCGCCCGCCTCCCGGGCGTCCTGGAGCATGCCGCCCCAGGACACCACGGTCGGATCGCCGAGGCCGAGGAAGGCGAGGGTGGCCTCGGTGAGGATGGCGGCGGAGATCCCGAGCGTCGTCTGGGCCAGGACCAGCGGCATCACATTGGGCAGGACGTGCCGGTTCATGATGTGGCCGTGGCCTCCGCCGAGGGCCTGGGCGCGTTCGATGTACGGCCGGGACTCGACGGCGATGGTCTGGGCCCGGACCAGCCGGGCCGTGGTGGGCCAGCTGGTGACGCCGATCGCCACCACCACCGTCCAGACGCCGCGTGACATCACCGTGGCCAGCACGATCGCCAGGACCAGGGTCGGCATCACGAGGAACCAGTCCGTGATCCGCATCAGGGCGGTGGAGAACCAGCCGCCGTAGTGTCCGGCGATCACACCGACGAGGGTGCCGATGGCGACCGAGAGCGCCGCCGCCAGCAGTCCGACGAGGAGGGAGATCCGCGCGCCCCACACCAGCAGCCCCAGCAGATCCCGGCCGAACTGGTCGGTGCCGAGGGGGAACGCGGCGCTCGGCGGTTCCAGCGGCCCGCCGGGTGCCCGGGTGACGCTTTGGACGTCGTCGCCGACGAGCAGCGGCGCCGCCAGGGCGACCAGCGCGATCACGGTGAGCGCCGCCAGGCCGAGCAGCCCGGCGCGGTGCGTACGGTACGCCCGCCAGAAGCGGGCGGCCGACGCGCGGCGCCGGGCGCGGGCGAGGGACGCCGGGGCGCTCATCGGGCCACCCGGGGGTCGAGGAACGGATAGACCAGATCGGCCAGCAGATTCATCACGATCATCGCTCCCGCGAACACCACGAAGAGTCCTTGGACGAGCGGCAGGTCCGGCACGCTCAGCGCCTGGTAGAACAGCCCGCCGAGGCCCGGCCAGGAGAACACCGTCTCCACCAGGATCGAACCGGCCGCCACCTGCCCCAGATTGATGAAGACCATGGTCACGGTCGGCAGCAGCGCGTTCGGTACGGCGTGCCTGCGGCGTACCACCGCGTCCCGCAGCCCCTTGGCGCGGGCCGTGGTCAGATAGTCGCCGCCCATCTCGTCCAGCAGCGACGACCGCATCACCAGCAGGGTCTGGGCATAGCCGACGGCGACCAGGGTCAGTACCGGCAGCACCATATGGTGGCCGATGTCGAGGGCCCGGGCGAGACCGGTCGTATCACCGGACTCCATTCCGCCGGTCGGGAAGAGCCCGGGGACCGGGCCCACGCCGACCGCGAGCACCACGATCAGCAGCAGCCCCAGCCAGAACGACGGCACCGACCAGAGCGTCAGCGCCAGCCCGGTGTTCAGCCGGTCGCCGAGTCCGCCGTGCCGCCAGGCCGCGCGGGTGCCGAGCCGGAGCCCGAGCGCCGAGTAGAGCACCACGGCCACCCCGGTGAGCAGCAGGGTCGCGGGCAGCTTCTCGGCGATCAGCTCCCCGACCGGGGCCCGGAACTGGTACGACATCCCCAGATCGCCGGTGAGCGCGCCCGCGCAGTACTCGGTGAACTGCCGCCACATCGGCTGGTCGAGACCGAACTGCCGACGTAGTGTCGCGAGTTGCTCCGCCGAGGTCGGGGTGCCGTGCGTCATCGCCTTCACCGGATCGCCGGGGACGATCCGGAACAGGAAGAAGCTCGTGACCAGGACAGCGAGCAGGGAGAACGCGGCCCCGGCCAGCCGGGACCCCAGATAGGGCAGATAGCCGCGGGCCCGGACGCGCAGCCGGGCGCCGCGCCCGGTCGCGGCCGTCTTCCCGGGGCCGGTGTCCGTGCCGGGCGCGCCGAGAGTGATCGCCGCGGCGGGCGGGGGAGGGGGTGTGGTCGAGGGAGAGGTCATCGGCTACTCACGGTCCTCCACGGTCGCGCGGCGCCGCAGTACGACGAGGATCGCGAGGACCACCGCGGGTACCAGCGCCGCGCCCAGGGCGAGCAGTATCGTTCGGGCGCCGGTGCCGTCCGGCGTACCGTCACCGGCTCCGGCGGCGGGTACGGCGGACCACCAGCTCCAGTAGCCGTCCTGGCCCCAGATGTTGCCCGCGGCCCCGGGCATCGTCGTGATGGACGCGATCTGGTCGGTGCGGTACGCCTCGACCGCGTTCGGATAGGCGAGGACGTTCATATAGCCGGTGTCGTACAGCCGGGACTGGAGCCGCTTCACCAGCCCGGCCCGGACGGCGGGGTCGTACTCGGCCGACTGGGCGGCGTACAGCTCGTCGTACCGCCGGTCGCAGATGAAGTTGTCGGTGGAACCGGTGTCCCGGGGGGTGGCGGGCAGGGCGGCGCAGGTGTGGATGGCGAGGGCGAAGTCGGGGTCCGGATTGACCGACCAGCCGTCGAACGCCAGGTCGTAGTCGCCCTTGAGCCAGGGGTCGGAGACATTGTCGAGACAGTCGACCCGCAGTCCGATGCCCAGCTCGCCCCACCACTCCCGCAGATACTTGCCGATGGCCCGGTCGTGGGCGTCGACGGCATGGCAGAGGAGCCGGAAGTCGAGCGGACGGCCGTCCTTCCCGGCCCGCCGCCCGTCGGCGTTCCGCCGGTATCCGGCCCGGTCGAGCAGGGCGGCGGCGCGGGCGGGGTCGTAGCCGATCCGCTGCCCGGCGGCCGGTTTCCAGAAGTACGCGGCGTACCGGGGCGGGATATAGCCGTCGCCCTCCACAGCATGCCCCTGGAACACCTTCTCCACCAGGGTCCGCCGGTCGACCGCGTGGAACAGGGCCTTGCGGACCGCCGGGTCCAGCAGCGCCGGATGCCCGCTGCCGAAGGTCTTCCCGTCGCGGGAGCGGGCCCCGGGGTTGGTGGCCAGGGCGAGGAACCGGCGCCCCGGGGCGTCGTTCACCCGGATGGACCGCTCGCCCGCCAGCGCCTTCGCCTGAGCGGGCGTCAGGCCCTGGACGAAGGAGACCTCGCCCTTGCGGAGCGCGGCCACGGCCGCGTCGCCGTCCTTGTAGTACTTCAGCAGCAGCTCGTCGAATTTCGGGGCGCCCCGCCAGAACGACGGATTGGCCCTGAGCCGCAGATACTGGTCGATCTTGAAGTCGGTGATCACGAACGGTCCGCTGCCGACCACCGGGAACCGTTTGTCGTTGTTGAAGGTGGAGAAGTCGCCGACCTTCTCCCAGATGTGCCGGGGGACGATCGGGACGTCCAGGGCGACCATGGTGGCCTGCGGCTTCTTCAGCCGTACCACCAGGGTGCGGGCGTCGGGCGCGGTCACCTGCCGGAAGTTGGCGGTGAAGCTGCCGGAGGCGGTCGCCGCGTTCTCGTCGGTGAGGATCTTGTCGAAGGTCCAGGCCGCGTCGTACGCGGTCAGTGCCCGGCCGTCGGACCAGCGGGCGTTCTGCCGGATGGTGTACGTCCAGGTCAGCTTGTCCGGCGAGGAGCGCCACGAGGTGGCGAGCCCGGGGATCGGGCGGCCGTCCGTGACGTCGTAGTTCGTCAGATACTCGTAGGCCAGCCGGTGGACGGTGGTGGAGACGAGCCGCTGGGCGCGGAACGGGCTGAGCGAGTCGACGCTCTGCGAGACCGCGATCGTCAGAACCTTCCGGCCGCCGCCTCCGCCGTTTGAGTCGCCGTCCCGGCCGTCGTCGGCGGCGGCCGGGAGCGGGGGGAGTACGAGCAGCGCACCGGCCACGGCGGCGGTGAGGAGCCGTCCCGTACCGGTCGCGCGGGGCCGCCGGGACGGGGGCGGGACCCCGGCCGCGGCGGCCGGGCGGCGGGCCGGGTCGAAGGCGGGGGCTGAAGGGACCGATGAGGACGACGGGACCTGGGTGACCATGGCGGTGACCTCGCGTCGGCTGGGTCGGGATCGCGGACGGGCCGAGCCGGGGATCTGCGGGCGATCCGGTCCGGCGCTGGTACATACCCCGTAGACGTCCCGTCGTACCCCCGCTGGGCTGCGGCGATACACCGAGGGCCCGGATCGTTCCGACGATCCGGGCCCTCATTGGTCCACTCCTCTGCCGCCCTACTGCTGAGGGGCCGGCGGTGGCTGCGGCGGCCATCCGGCGGGCGGAACCGCGCCCTGCGATTCGGCCTGTTCCCCCTCGGCGGGCCGCCCCTGCTGGGGCGGAAGCGGCGGATACCCCTGGGCCTGCGGCGGCTGCTGAGCCTGCGGCGGCTGCTGGGGCCAGCCGGACTGCTGCGCCGGGGGAGCGGTGGGCTGCCCCTGCGGCGGATAGGGCTGCTGGGGCGGCAGCTGTCCCCCGTACGGGTGCGGTACGCCGCCCTGCGGATACGGCTGACCGGGTGCCGGCTGGGCCGGATACGGCTGCCCCGGGACCTGCTGGCCGGGGATCTGCGGTCCGGGCGAGCCCGCGGACTGCTGCGGCGGATACGGCTGTCCCTGCTGCGGCGGTCCCGCCGGGGGATACCCGCCGGGTCCCGGCTGACCGGGCTGCCCCGACGGTCCCGGCACGCCGGGCTGAGCGGGCTGTCCGTAGCCGGGCTGGCCCGGCATCGGGGGCGCCATGGTCGGCGGCGGGTTGCCGTTCGCCGTCCACAGCCCCTGCTGCTGCTGGGCGCGGGCGAAGTCCTCGGCGATCAGCGCCGACAGATTGAAGTACGCCTCCCGGGTCTTCGGCCGCATCATGTCGAGGTCGACCTCGGCGCCCGCCGCCAGATGCTCGTCGAACGGCACCACGACCACACCGCGGCAGCGCGTCTCGAAATGCGCCACGATGTCCTCGACCTTGATCATCTTGCCGGTCTCCCGGACCCCGGAGATCACGGTCACGGACCGCTGCACCAGCTCCGCGTAGCCGTGCGCCGAGAGCCAGTCCAGGGTCGTACTGGCGCTGCTGGCGCCGTCGACGGAGGGCGTCGAGATGATGATCAGCTGATCGGCCAGGTCCAGCACCCCGCGCATCGCGCTGTACAGCAGACCGGTACCGGAGTCGGTCAGGATGATCGGGTACTGACGGCCCAGTACCTCGATGGCCCGCCGGTAGTCCTCGTCGTTGAAGGTCGTGGAGACCGCCGGGTCCACGTCATTGGCGATGATCTCCAGACCGGACGGCGCCTGGGACGTGAACCGGCGGATGTCCATGTACGAGTGGAGATACGGGATCGCCTGCACCAGGTCGCGGATGGTCGCCCCGGTCTCCCGCCGCACCCGGCGGCCGAGGGTTCCCGCGTCCGGGTTGGCGTCGATGGCCAGGATCTTGTCCTGCCGCTCGGTCGCCAGCGTCGAACCGAGCGCCGTGGTCGTGGTGGTCTTTCCGACCCCGCCCTTGAGGCTGATGACCGCGATCCGGTAGCACGACAGCACGGGCGTACGGATCAGTTCCAGCTTCCGCTGCCGCTCGGCCTCCTCCTTGCGTCCGCCCAGCTTGAACCGGGACGCGGCGCCCGGGTTCCGGCTCGACTTGGCCTTCTGCTTGTTGTTCCGCAGCAGCCGGTCCGACGACAGTTCGACCGCCGCCGTGTAACCCAGCGGCGCGCCCGGCACGGAACGCTCACGCTGGTCGTGGGTGACGGCCGTCGGCCAGCCGCCGCCGGACCGGGGGTCCACGGGCGGCTGCCCGGCACCCTGGCCGGGACCCGGGTCCTGTGCCTGCGGCGGCTGGTGGGGCAGAGGCTGCTGAGGCGGCTGGGCCTGCTGCGGCGGCGGTCCGGGCTGCGCCGGGTGCGGGAAGCCGTACCCCGGCTCGTGCGCGGCGGGCGGCAGCGGCGCCGACGGCGCGGTGTGCGGCGGCGGGAAACCGTAGCCCTGCGGGGGCCCGGACTGCGGTGCCTGATGGTCCGGCAGCGGCTGGGACTGCGGCTGCGCGGGCGGGACCGGCGGGACCCCGGGCGGTGTCTGCGGCTGGTGCTGGGGCTGCGGGAATCCGTACCCGGTGCCCTGCTGCTGCGGAAGCGGCTGTGCCTGTACCGGCGGCTGCGGCTGCTGCTGCGCGGGCGGGACCGGCGGGACCCCGGGCGGCGTCGCCGGGTGCGGATAGGCGTACCCGGACTGCTGCGGTACGGGCGGCACCGGCGGCGCGCCGTGCGAGGGCGCCGACGGCGGCGGGGCGGACTGGTCGGCGGTCTGCGGGGAGACCGGCCACTGCGGCTCCGACGCCTCGGCGGGCTGGAACGCGGGCGGCAGCGGCGGCAACGCGCCGCCCTGCGGCGGACCCGGTGTCCACGGCTGCGCGGGCGCGGGCGGCACCGCGTCCGGCCGGGCGTCCCACGGCACTTCGGCGGCGGGCGGCACGGAAGGCCCGTCGGGCAGGTGCGGCGCGACGGGCGCGTCAGGTGCGGCGACCGGGTTCACGGGGACGGCATCGGGCTCGAAAGCCGCGGGCGGTACGGCCGGTGGCACCGTGTCGAGGGGCTCGTCGGCGGCGCCGTCGACGGTACCCGGCACCTCGGGGTCGGCCTCCCGGCTCTCCTCGGTCTCGCCGGCGGAGTCCGGGAACTCCGGTACGGCGACGGGCTCGCCGCCGTCCGCGCCGTCCGCCGGTGCGTCCGAGGACCCGTCCGTCGTGGCACCGTCGACCGGCGCGACGGGCGCGTGCGCGGGGGCGGCCGCGCTCTCCTCCGTACCACCGGATCCGCCGTCGACCGCGCCGCCCGCCGCTTCCTCCTCGGCGGCGCGCTCCGCGGCTGCGGCAGCCGCCGCGTCCCGCTCCGCGATCTCCCGCTTCAGGGCCGCGGGCGAGAAGCGCATCGTGGCGCCGCTCTCCACATCGCCGCCGCCGAACGGCTCGGCCGCCACCTCCGGCGGGGCGGCCGGAGCCGTACCACCGTGGCCGTGGACCGAGTTGTCAGCGGCATCAGAGGAGTCCGCGGCGTGAACGGCGGGGGAGGCGGGGGCGGAGTCCGGGCCGGGGACGGGCGGCGGGAGCGGCGCGGCACCCTGCTGCGGCGCCGCCGGGTCGTAGCCGTACGCGGGCGGCGCCGGGGGCGTCCCGGGGCCGGGCGCGGGCGGGTGCCAGCCCTGCTGGGCCGGATAACCGCCGTCCACGGGCGGACCCGGCACCGCCACGGGCGCGCTGTGCGGCGGCGGTGGCGGCGGAGGCGTGGCGCCGCCCGAGGTGTCGCCCGGCGTGTTCTGCGTGTACCAGGCGGGCGGGGTGTAGTCGATGGTGAACTCACCCGTCATCTCGGCGGGATCCGCGTCGGACTCGTCGGCGGGAAGGTCCCAGCCCCCGCGGATCCCGTCCCGATCGCTGTTCACTCTGCCTCCTGGTGTGGTCGAGCACCGATGGGTCCCGGTGCGATGGGCGACCGCCGACTACCGATCGGCCCGGCCGGTACCGTCACTCGGCGACGGGGTGCTCGTGGGTACGGTCCGCCGCTGTCCTCCACCCTAAACGCCAGGGACGACAGCCCGGCAGCCCCGGCGCCGCCACCGGCCCGCGGCCCGGGCCCCGGTACGGTCCGGGGCCCGCCCGGCGCCGCGACCAGAAGGACGAAACGGTACGGAACGCCTCCAGAAGGCGCTTCGGTGCCCGGGTGAACTCCCGGTGAACAGCGCCCGGTCCACCGGTCGGCGACGCCGGACACCGGTAGTACGGAGAACGGCGCGCGTCCCGGGCGCACGGCTCGCACGCCGGGCTCACGGGGCGCCGACGGCCGTCAGGTGAGGTCGAACTCCCCGTCCCGGGCGCCCAGCACGAACGCCTCCCACTCCGCCGCCGTGTACCGCAGCACCGTGTCCGGGTCCAGCGACGAGCGCATCGCCACCCCGCCGCCCGGCAGATGGGCGATCTCCACCCGCTCCTCGTCCGCCTCGGTCCCGGGCGCGCTCAACCACTCGACGTCCGAGATGTCGAGGGCGTACAGCTCGTCCTTCTCCTGCGCGCTGCCCATGGGCCACGCTCCCCTTCGTTTGTGCGCGGACCGCCCCGCACCGGGACGGCCGGACCGTGCGAAGGCCGCCGGTCCGTGCAACTGAAGGGATTTTAGGCTCAACGGGGCCGGGTTCCGGGGGCTGTTCCCCGGAAGATCCCCGACACCCGCGACCCGGCTCCACGCCGTCCGCCCGCCCGGCGAACAGGTGTGCTACACCCGTTCTCGACCCGTACACGTGCCCGACCCGGACGCGCGATCCGTCCTCCGCGCGACCGGACCCGGCCGCCGACTGCCCCGTACGCCTCCGGAGCCGTACCGCCGTACCGCCGTACCGTACGAAACCCTCGTACCGTACGAAACGGACCTACGGGCCCGAGGCCCACGGAACCGCGCCCGCGACGATCCGTGCCCGGGTCAGTCCATCCTTCGGGCCGTGCCCAGCAGCCCGGTCTCCGCGTCCGTACCGCTCGTCATCACCCAGTTCCGCTCGCGGCCCGCGCACCAGAGCGTCACCCCGTCGGCCAGCGTCGGCAGCGCGCCGCTCTCCGCCTCCGCGAGACCGAGGATCCGGCCGATCTGCGCCGCCTCCTGCGGCGACACCCGCTGGACACCGACCAGGGTCGCCGCCCGGAGCAGCCGGGGCGCCACCGGGCTCAGATACGGCAGCAGCGTCAGTACCGACTGCCAGGGCGCCGAGACCACCCGGCCGCGCGGCGGCCGCATCCCGCAGTCCCGGATCACCACGACCGGACTGCCGACCGTCGCGCCCATCGGCGGCACCCGGCCCACCTCGTGCAGGGTGATGCAGTCGAGCCCCGCGCCCGCCGCCTGGGCGAGCGTCGTCCACGCCTGCGGACGCCCGGTCTCCACCGCCACCCGCGCGCCCGTCCCGGCCGCGCGCAGCGCAAGTACTTGTGCCGTCCACAACCCGCCGATCAGCAGGACGTCGTACGGGGTCGACCGGTGGAAGCCCACCATCAGGGCCCGGCCCTCGGCGTCGTCACCGATCACCACGCCGTCGTCGCCCACCGGCAGCGACAGCGCCCCCAGATCGGCGACGGGCATCGTATGACCGGGATGACGGGGCCCCGCCAGCCGTCGCGCGGAACGCGCCGGAAGCAGCCTCATCGCGCACCCCCCAGCGGCAGCGTCGCCAGCGCGCCCGGCAACTGCTCGCGGTCCAGCCGGACCAGGGACACCTTGCCGGTCCTGGCGTGCTGCTCCAAGGTGCGCCGCACCCCGATCAGCTCGGTGTCCGAACCGCCCGTCACCCGGACATGACCCGCCATCGACAGTGCTCCCCGGTGCGTGCCCCGCCGCAGCGTCAGGCTGAACGTGGTGGCGTACGCGGGCGCGGCCGTCAGCAGCGCCACCAGCTTCGGCAGCGGCGCCGCGCCCCGGCCCAGCTCGGGCCAGCGGCCCACCGCGTACGTGGTGTGCCAGCGGTCGTCACAGCGCCACACCCGGGCGGTCTCCGAGGTCCGCCGCTGCGGTACGGCGTCCGGGCGCGACGCCCGGGCCGCCAGCCGGGGGCTCGCGCAGGCGGCGGTCGCCAGGGTGGAGTTCAGCTCCTGCTGGTCCAGGACGACGGCCGAGAACCCGGCCCCCGTCGCCCGGCTCGCGATATGGTCCGCGACCCGCACCAGGCAGCGCTGGGCGCCCGTCACCCCGCCGCCGCGGGCCTCAACCGCCTCCCGGCACAGCTCGGGGTCGAGCTTGACCGCCACCCAGGTCATCCGGAGCGCCGGGGCACCGGTCTTCTCCTGAAGAGGCGTGTACGACAGCCTGGCCACCGACCGCTCCGGCAGATGCGGCGCGGGCGCGGACCGTACCTGCTGCACCAACTGCACCGAGTCGACGACGATGTCGTCCACCTCCAGCGCACCGCCCAGCAGGGAGAGCGGCAGGGCACGGGCACCGAACGCGGGGCGCAGAGCGGCGCCGCTCGCCTCGATCCGTACCACCGCCGTCAGGAAGGAGCCGTCACCGAGCATGCCGACCGTACGGCGGCTCTTGTCGATATAAGGACTGGGGCGGAGCCCGGGGACGCCCTCGACGACCGGGGCCAGTGAGAGATCCGTGTCGGCCGGGGCCGGAGCCGATGCCCTGCGGCGCGATCGCAGCGCCATCGCCGTGGTCGTCCAGTCCTGCGCCGACTGGCCCCTGCGGCGCAGAAAGGCGAGTACGACGAGGACCGCGGCCACCACGGCGGCGGGCACGAGCCACAACTTCCCCGCGACCGCCCCGACGGCGGCGATCACCAGCGCGATCTCCACCAGGGCCAGCTGCCGCAGCTGCAACGGGCCGAGCCGGCTCGTTCGGGACAGCGGCCGGAGCGTCGTCGTGGCGGGCGGGGCACCCGGGCCCGGACGGGGTATGCCGCCGTCCGCCCCGGAACGCGGTCCGCGGCCCCGTGAACCGCCGCGCCCACGGTCGTTGCGCGCGCCCCCCGCACGTCGTCCGGGCGTCCGCCCATTTCGCGCGCGCGTCGCCGTAGCCATCGCCGCGATGCCCCCTCGTGTCCGTAATTCCCAAATTCCGGTGGACGTTGACAGGGCGATCACCCTACCTGAGCGGTAAGTCACGAGCCCCAGCAGGCATAGTAGGGGCCGTACGACGGCGGGCCGATTCGGAGAACGACGGTGAAGCACGGCCCGGTCGCCAAGCGGGGAGAGGGACAAGCGGACAGATGGCATCACGTCGGGACGAACTCAACGCATACACCTTCGCCAAGCGACGGTTGATCGCGCAGTTCCTCCAGCCCAATACGACGGGATCGGAGGAAGGCGCGCCCAAGCCACTGCGCGCGGTCGTCCCCGGCGCCATCATCGGTGTGGTGATTCTCGCCGGATTCGGTGCGTGGGGGATGTTCAAACCGGTGGCGCCCAAAGGATGGGACAAGCCGCGCGAGAACGTGATCATCGCCAGCAAGTCCACCACGCGTTATGTGGTGGTGGAAACCGACGGGAAGAAGCAGCTTCATCCCGTTCTCAACATGGCCTCCGCGAAACTCTTGCTGAATCTCGACAAGGGCAAGGTCATCAAGGTCGACGAGTCGGTACTCGACAGCGGAAAGATTCCACACGGCGCCACCCTCGGAATTCCCTACGCGCCGGACCGGCTGCCGAAGGCGAAGGACGCGGGCAAGGCGAAGCGCTGGGCCGTCTGCGAGCGGCCGGGACCGGGCGGGCGGGCCATCCACAAGGCCGCGTTCATCTTCGCCGACCGTGAGAAGGGCAAGGTCGACGGCGACCACCGGCTGACGGGCGGCGAGCTGCTGTACGTCGAGTCGGACGAGGTCCGCTACGTCGTGGACGCGAGCGGTACCGCGTACCCCGTGGAGGAGAACGAGACCCTGCTGCGGCTGGTCGTCGGCGAGAACCGGCAACCGCAGCGGGTCTCCGAGCAGTGGCTGGCCACCCTCAAGAAGGGGCACCCGATCACCTTCCCGGACCTGCGCGACACGGTCGGCGAGGACGCGGGCGTCCCCGGCACTCTCGAGTCCGACGCCAACCGGGTCGGGATGGTCCTCAAGGCCACCCAGGGCACCAAGGAGCAGCACTACGTGGTCCTGAAGGACCGGGTCGCCCCCATCACCGACTTCGTCGCCACGCTCCTGCTCAACAGCCCCGACCCGGATCAGGTCCGACTGGGCCAGGGCGGCAAGGCCGTCAACGTCAGCGCCGGCGCCTTCCAGCCGGGCGAGGCGTTCGCCGGGGAGAAGAGGTGGCCGGCCGAATTGCCCGACGCGGTCAACACGCCCCGGCTCGGCGAGGGCAGCCGCAACACCGTCTGCAATGTGCTGCGCGAGGCGTCCGCCGGAGGCGCGACGACCCTCAGCACCTGGGCCGGGACCGACTTCCCGGCCGAACTGCCGACCGGTTCGAGCACCGCCTACGTCACCCCGGGCTCCGGACTGCTCTACCGCCAGCTCACCGGCAAGGCGGTCGGATCCGGCTTCCTCTTCCTGGTCACCGACACCGGTCTGCGCTACGCCATGCAGTCCAACAGCGACAGCGCCACCGACGACTCCGGCATCGGAACCACCGAGAAGGAGAAGAAGGAACAGGAGGCCCAGAGCCAGCTCGCCCAGCGGCAGCTCGGCTACAAGGACGTGACCCCGGTCTGGGTTCCGGCCGAATGGTCCGCCTTCCTGCCCACCGGCCCGAGGCTCTCGACCGGCGCGGCCAACGAGCCGCAGGGCTCATGAGGGCGGGCGGCCGGATGACACTCCCCTCCCCGGGCCGGGCCCTGACCGTCTGCGCGGCCACCGCCCTCGCCCTCGCGGCCGTACCCGTCACGGCGGGTGAGGCGACCGCCAGCGGTACCCAGTGCGAGTACCCGAGCAAGCCGTACAAGGGCCGCCCCTGGGCGCTCCAGCGCGTACTCCTCGACGAACTGTGGAAACAGTCCACGGGCAAGGGCGTCAAGGTCGCCGTCATCGACACCGGCGTCGACATCAAACACCCCCAGCTCAGCAAGGCCGTGGACGCGAAGAACGGCCTCAACCTCCTCCCGGAGAAGAACGACAAGGGAGAGAAGATCGAACGCGGCGCCGCCAACGGCACCACCGACGAGGTCGGCCACGGCACCAAGGTCGCCGGGATCATCGCGGCCCGGCCCGCCGCCGACACCGGCTTCGTCGGCCTCGCGCCCGGCGCCACGATCATCCCCATCAAACAGAACGACGCCGAGGGCAACGGCGACGCCGCGTCACTGACGAAGGCGATCAACGAGGCCGTCGACCGGGGCGCGGGAGTCATCAACATCTCCCAGGACACCGCCGACGCAGTCGCCCCAGCCGAGGCACTGAAGGAAGCCGTCGACCGGGCCCTGGCCGAAGGGGTCGTGGTGGTGGCCTCCGCGGGCAACGACGGCTCCGGCGGCAACATCAAGAAGACGTACCCCGCATCGTACGAAGGCGTACTGGCCGTCGCCTCGTCCGACCGGAACAACGAACGGGCCGCCTTCTCCCAGTCCGGCGACTTCGTCGACGTCGCCGCCCCCGGGGTCGACATGGTCACCACGGTCCCGCTCGGCGGCCACTGCGCCGACAACGGCACCAGCTTCTCCGCGCCCTACGTCGCCGGACTCGCCGCCCTCGTCAAGGCCAAGCACCCCAGCTGGAAGCCCCACCAGATCATCGCTCAGATCCAGCAGACGGCGGAGCGCTCCACCCCGGGCCACGACCGGCTCGTCGGCTGGGGGATCGTCGACCCCGTACGCGCCCTCACCGAGGACGAACGCCCCCTGGAGAAGCCCGTCGAGGCCGGCGGACTCGTCCGCGGCAAGGCCCCAAGCCCGGCCCGGTACGACCTGGGCGAGACCGCCCAGGAACGCAACGCCCGGCTCGCCACCTACGTCGTGATCGGCGGAGGAGTCCTGGTCGCGGTGATCTCCGGCGCCGCCGTCGCCCTCCGCGACGCCCGCCGCCGGGCGAGCCGGGTCGCGGGCGGCTGACTCGGGGAGATCCGAAGGAGACCCGGCGCCCCCCGGCCCGGCCGTACCACCGCCATGATGAGATGGTCGGGTGCGGCACCGGGGGACGTCCGGGAAGTGGTGGACCCACTAAGCCACTTGGGACTGTCATAGCCAGTCGTTAGAGTGGTAAGCGGTCTCTTTTCAAGAAGATCGAATCATCACACTGGCAATGTGGTGCAGCAGGAGCAAACGGGGAGGAAAGGGCATAGTGGTCTATCCAGCCGATGGCGGGGGCGGGGGCAGGGCCAGAGGTGACTTCGAAAAGGGTTACCTGGCACTGACCACCTTCCAGAAGCGGGTGAACACCCTGCTCGCCACTTTCAACGGAAGTGCCGCGGGCAAGTCCAAGGTTTCCGAACAGACCGTCAACCGCGGTTCCCTCAGCGGACCCGGCGGAGCATTCGCCGAAGCGGACGGTCTCTTCAACCAGTACAACCGGGTCCACCAGGCCCTGATCTCCCTCTCCCGCAGCCTGGGAGACCAGATCGAGGCCCTCAACATCGCGGTCTACTCCGCCGATGTCGGTACGGACAACGTCGACGAGGAGCGCCGCGTCCGCTTCGCCCAGATCCAGGCCCGCCTCGACCAGGAGCGCGCCGCCGAACGCGAACGCGAGCGCCCGAAGACGGACGCACCGGCGAACACCAACGACAAGAGCGCCGGAACGGAATGGCGGTGACACATGACTGACAACGACAAAGAGCCGGAGCTGACCCCAGCGGAACAGCACAAGCAGGACCTGGCGCGCGTCCAGGCCCAGCTCGGCATCACCGATATCACCCGCGCCGTCACCTCCGTCTTCGGCGGCAACGGAGCCTTCGCCCGAACCGACTTCGAGGGCCACGCGCTCAACGCCATGATCGACATGGTGCAGAGCGCCAACCCCGCCGACCTGGAGAACGCCGGCGACAACCTCTGGCTCGCCCGCAAGGCCCTCAGCGACGCCGCCGAGGAACTCCGCACCAACGTCGGCAAGGTCCACTGGGAAGGCCAGTCCGGCGAGGCGTTCCGCGACTTCGGCAAGGCCCTGGCCGACCACGCCGACAAACTGAGCACGTTCGCGGACGTCGCCGCCACCCAGATCCGCGTCGCCGGCACGGGCCTCGCCTCGGTCCGCAACTCCATGCCGGAACGCGACAACCGCCTCGTCAAGCACGACGCCAAGACGATGCCGGTCCCGGAACGCGTCGACACCAACCCGGACTACGTCGCCGCGAAGAAGGCCGAACAGAACCGCCAGGAGGCCATCAACCAGATGAACCGCCTGGCCTCCTTCTACGCGGTCTCGGAACAGGCCCTGGCGGGGCAGGAGGCGCCGAAGTTCGACAGGGTGCTGAAGGCGGATGTGCCACGGCCCTCGGGCGAGGTCGTCATCGGAGATTCGCCTGCCGAGAACCGGAAGGGAGGGTTGTCGGGTACCCCCGCGACTCCATCTGTCTCGGAGCGCCGGGAAGGTCCCAGATCCTATGGAGAGCCGCCCCGGGCCGAGGTCGGTGGCACGCCGCAGACGACTCCCGGCCGCGACCCGTCGATGCAGATCGACAGCGTCGCGCCTCCCGTGGCGCCGCCCACGAATCCCAACTCGGCGCCGCCTCCCATCATCGCCCCAGGTCCGGGCGGAGGCCCTCCGGTCGTTCAGACCCCGCCCATGGGGCCCCCGGTGGTCGCCACGCCCCCCAACACCTTCAAGCCCGGGCCTGGAGGATCGCCCCCGCCGTTCGTCTCGAAGTCCGCAGGCGGTCCTGGCCAGGGCGGCCAGAACCATGTGACTTCGCGCGCCACGCCGGGTCAGCCGTACGGGCCCGGACGTCAGCCCGTCATCGGTGGTGCGCCTCCGTCGTCGACCGGTGCCCAGAATCCCGTCGGGCGGCCCACCGGGCCGATGGGCCCTGGGGGCCAACCGTCGCCCATGGGACGAGCAAATCCGATGGCCACAGGTCCGGCCGCAGGCGGGCAAGGTCCGATCACGGGTCGTGGAGGGCAATCTGCACAGCCCATGGCCGGACGCCCGAATACGCCGTCCGCCGGATCTCGGGCGGGCCGTGACGGAATCGTCGGCGGTACACCTCAGCGCGCGACCGGAGGGACCAACGCGCCTCGGATCCCTCGTGGCACCATCGTGGGCGCGGACGGCCCGGTCAACGCCCGATCGGCGGCCCGGCCGCAGCCGGGTGTCATCGGCGGCGGGGCGCAGAGCGTCAACGGTGTCGTCGGGGCGCCTCGTTCGGGGAGCAACGCAGGTTCCCGTGGGAGCAGGGGGAACTTCACGACCGGAGGAGCGGGTTTGGTGGGCGGACGCCCCGGCCGAACGCCCTCGGACAGGGAAGAAGAGCGGTCCGAGTCGACTCGCCCCGACTATCTGACGGAAGACGAAGAGACATGGACGGCGCAACGGCGCAATGCCGGACCGCCGGTAATCGACTAAGGACTGGGAAGGTTCGAAGCCACGATGACGGCACGGATGATCCAGATGCGGAAGCGCAGTGCATCTCGCGTTCTTCGGCGAAGCATGGTGTGCACTTTGGTGGCCACCTGCGTCTGGACCGGTGGCGCTTTGGGCACGGCCTCGGCTGCTACAGGACCAGCCGACCAGTGGTACCTCGACGTCATGGGTGCCGACGAGATGTGGAAGGTCACTACAGGCCAAGGCATTACGGTTGCAGTGGTCGATACAGGTGTGAACCCTGCGACGCCGTCACTTCGAGGTCAAGTGATTAAGGGTCTTGATGCAACCGAGGCTCAGGGCGATGAAACCGACGACTATGACGGCCACGGCACCACCATGGCAGAAATGATTGCCGGTACCGGAAATGGTGGAGGGCTTCGGGGACTAGCCCCAGGAGCCAAGATCATGCCGATGCGGATCTCCAACACGGAGTTCCAGAACGAGAACAAGGTCAACGCCCAAGATTCGGCAGATGCCATTCGAGCGGCAGCCGACAGCGAAGCGAAGATTATTAATGTTTCCTTTGCTAGTGAGTACTCCACGGCGGAGGAAAGGGCCGCCGTCGAATATGCTCACGGCAAGGGGAAGCTGCTGTTTGCCGGTGCGGGAAACAATGCGAAGGAGGGGAACAAGCCCCAATATCCGGCGGCGTACCCTGACGCTATTGGAGTAGCCTCGGCTGGCAAGGACGGAACCGTCGGCGAGTTCTCGCAGCATGGTGACAATGTTGACATTGCGGCTCCCGGCAATGATGTCCCAGTCTGGTGCAACAGGTCATTTAAAGGCTATTGCAAGCGAAGCGGCACGAGTGCTGCCACCGCCATCGCCTCCGCCTCCGCCGCGCTCGTCTGGTCCGCCAACCCCGACTGGACCGCCAACCAGGTCCTTCGTGCCCTGATCGACACTGCCGGGCGAAGCTGGGCCAAGGGCACTCGCAGCAACTACCTCGGCCACGGCCTGATCCGCCCCGCGCAGATCATCCTCGACAAAAAGGGCGACCCCGGCGCGCCGGACATCAGCCCCCTCACCAACATGAAGACAGGCCCTCAGGCTTCCCCCGCCCCGTCTTCTGCACCAGCCTCGTCACAAGCGCCCAAGAGCGATTCCGCAGGCGAAGCCGCCGTGGCAGGCTCCAGCAAGACGAGCGAGAAGGATGACAGCAACACCGGCCTCATCATCGGAGGCGCCGTGGCTGTGGTCGTTCTCGCCGGGGGTGCCTTCTTCTTCCTGCGACGGCGCGCTGCCTGAGCGCGGCCCCTCGCAACACCAGCCACTACGCACAACCCAGAGAAACAACAGGGAAAGGAAGACCGGGATATGTCAGCAGTCCAGAAGGTCGGCGATCAGAGTCTCAAGGATTTCCAGGACGAGATCTCTCGGCAGTTCGAGGACGTTAAGGGACAGCTGCAGAACCTGCAGGGTGTCATCGACAGCCTGGAGGGTTCCTGGAAGGGAATCGGTGCCGGCGCCTTCGACGTCAAGCAGGCCGAGATCAACCAGGGCATGGTGCGCATCGCCAAGCTGATGCTCAACTTCCAGGAAGCGATCCAGGTCACCCGCACCACCGCGGGCAACACCGAAGACGAGGTCCGTGCCGCGCTGCAGGGCGTCGACGTGACCGCGGGCTTCTCGGGTGACGCTGGCGCGACCCGCGCCGCGACCTCGAACATCGCCGGCTACTGACAGGCGCCGCGACCCGGCGCACTACAACAGAACCAATTTTCAGAATGGCAGTTGGAGGACGACTCATGGCACAGGGCAATGACGGCGTCATGCTCGTGACGTACGCGTCGCTGGACCAGGCGGCGAGCACGATCGAGAAGCAGGCGCAGCGTCTGGACCAGACGCTCGAAGACCTTCAGAACAAGATCCGTAGCGTCTCCTCCACCTTCGAGGGTGAGGCCAAGACGGCTGCCGACGCGGCTCACAAGAAGTGGGACACCGAGACGCGGCAGATCCACAACGCGCTGAAGGGCATCGCCCGCGCGGTCCGCGAGGCGGGCCCGGCGTACTCGGCGGGTGACAAGAAGGCGGCGGGCTACTTCTAAGCCGTAGCCGACGGGGCATCGGGGTGGGCATGCGCGGGAGATGCCCACCCCGATGCTGTTCACTTTTCTAGTTGGGTTTTGTGTTGCCGCGACAGTCGGCGGACTGGGCAAGGGCGTCACGGTAGGAGAGGAGAAGTTCTCTTACCTTCTTTCCGTCCCGTTCCAGATCATCGTGGGCGATAATGACGACGTGCATCTGCATATCTCTACGGTGGGCCAACTCGGGGTCCGGGCATACTACTTCACTGACCCCGCCCTTTTCTGAGTATGCATAACTCTGGTCGGTGGAAATTACATCAACAAGGTCGGTGTAAGGGTCTTCGCGTACGGCTACTTTCTTCACCGTACTGTCCTTGTCGTTCCAGACTATGCGTCCCGAGATGGAACGCTCGCCGTCCACGACGAGTGTGCAGCGCCTGTAGGCGGACAAGTCTTTTGATCGAAGAGTGATTTTTTCTCCTGGCGGGAGAAGCGGCTCAAGGGCAGCTGTGGGGACCGGGTAGCCGCACAGATCCCTGGGCACTTGGTAAGATCTCTTCTGCGGTTCCTTTGCCTCGCTGCATCCCGATAAGGTGATCGCCAGGCAGGTGGCCGTCACGGTGGCGGCTAAGGTGATACTTCGGTGAATCACTTCTTTGGTACCTCAGTTGTCAGGTCGTCGGACATTTCTGCCGCGCTGTTCGTGGCGTCATTGAATCCGTTGTGGACGCCGCTGAGTGCCCAGTCCTTGACCTGGCTCTGATTGTCCAGGCCGTGAATTCGAGCTGCTTCCTCAGCCGCTAGTTGTACGCGGGCGGCACTTTCCTCCCTGCTGATGGACCAGATGGGTGAGGCTTCCTGGGATGCCTCTTGCAGTTGGTTCGTTTCGGACTGCTGGAAAACATGCTCGAGTACCAGGCTGCTGACAGTTCCCGCAGTGCCCCCGACCAGTGCGCCTGTGAGCGGAGTCGCGACAAAACTGACACCGGCGCCGATTCCGATACCGATGGCGCCCGACCAGGCGTTCTTTTGTTGTGCCACCGAGTTCTGGAAGTCCTGCACCGCCTTGTCGGCAGGGCCGAGAATGGCCTCCTGGCGTCCGATAGCCAAAGCACCGTCTACCTCGCCAGCGCGGCGTGAGATCAGTTCGACGATGTCCTGCGGTGGGTGGGGGTATCGCTGGGCCTGGGGAAGGTTCGGGTCGAGGTGGTAGTCCATCAGATGGCCGATGTATGCGGCCTGGCCGACCTGCACGGCCGCATTGGCCTCGGGTGACTGTCCGATGATGACCAAGAAGCGTGAGATCTCGTGCGGCTTCAGATTTGCTTCGGCCCCCGCGATCGGGAAGAGCTTGTCTGTGTTGCCGAGTGGATCGTTGGCCAGTCCTCGGTTGATGTCCGGCAGATACTCCGACACGATCTGGCCGAAGCTGTCCGCCATCTGCATATGGTCGGTCAGTCGCTTCGTGTCTGCGCTGATCGATTGGACGAGCTTCTCCACCAGCGCCGCCTGCTCCTTCGTGTGAGGCGGGGTGTCCACGGTCGGCATCTCGCCTGCCGGGTGGCCCGTGGTGGCTGCTTCCAGGGCTTGGGCCAGGAAGTCGTGGCCCGCAGGGCTGTCCTTGCCCGAGTGGTCCATGGGCCAGGTGCGCTCTTCGAAGATGTAGTCGAAGTTGCTGAGTTCGGCCTTCTCCTTCCCTTGCTTGAATTCGTGGTCGTCGGACGTGCCGACGAAGCTTTCTCCGAAGAACTGAGTCGCCGCCGCCGGGCTTCCCGAGAGGCCCTTGAGATAGCCGATCAGAGGGTCGACACCGGAGTCCCCTCCCGTGTAGTTGAGGACCGGGGTGACGTGGGCCCGCTCGAACGCGGTCCTCCGGCCGTTGTCGCCCTGTTGCCGTTCCTCCGCCATGAGTGCGGTGCCATAGTCCATGAGGAATTTGTCGTCGTAGTTGCCGAAGCGCATGAGGTTGCTCATCACCTGGAAGCCCAGGGGCGCGTTGATGCCGCCGCCGATCTGTCGGTCGCCCAGATCGATCATGTCGTTCTTCCACCGGGTCATGGCGGGGGTGTCGCTCTGGGACGCGGTGGCGAGGGTGAAGCTCAGGTACTGCTGCAGATCGTCGTAGTCGTCGCCATGGGCTCGCCGGACGTCTCCCGACCGGTGGTCGGTCCCGAGCCCGGCCCAGAACTCGGCCACTCCTCGTGGTCCGACCACGGTGGCGAAGCGTTCCGCGAACAGTTCGTCGTGGGCGTACCGCTTCAGTCCCGCGTTGAGGGCGGCGAACTCGTCAGGGGTCAGGCCCGCCGGGTCCTTGGCGATCTCCGCCAGCCGGTCGGCCGTCTCCAGTGCCTCCGCTCCTGCGTCCCGGTCGGCGTACTCGGCGTCGGAGAAGCCTAGGTCCGCCTGGGCGGCCAGCGCCTTCAGTACTCGTGCCGCGCTGGCGTCGATATCGGCGGCCTTGTTCAGCAGGGCCTGGATCTCGTCGCGGAACCCGATCGTCTCGTCCGGGGTGCCCTCGGGAACCCGCGCGACTTCGGCATCGGCCTCTGTCCCGCCGGCGGGGGACTTCGTGACGGTGAATCCGCCGAAGACGGTGGGAGCGACTACGATGTTCTTCGCCCGGCAGCGTGCCACCACCTCTTTGAGCTTCTTCTGGCAGGTCTTCAGCTCGGTCCGGGTGTCGCCGAGGATGTTGTGGATCGATGTGGCCTGGGTGTGCGCGTCCCCGAACTCTCCGGCGGTCTTCCCGATGAACTGACGGGAGACCGTCGCGTTCACCCCTGCCCAGTTAGCCTTGTGCGCCTGGCCGCGGAGTCCGTCGCGGGCGTCCCGTTCCAGCTTCTCCAAGTTGCGGACGACCTGCTGCCAGTCGCCGACGGCCTGGTCGAGGAGTTCGAAGCTCGCGTCGTGCAGGGCGGTGAAGTTCATGACGAGGCCCCACCGTTGTCGCCGTCCTTCCGCGCGTAGACCCCGTTCGGCGCCCCCTTCGGCGCGTGGTCGTCGTCGAAGCCCTGGTCCAGGGTGGCGATACTGCTCATGGACCGCTGGATCCACCCGTCGTCACCCTGGTGGGTCTTCTGGCTGAAATCCATATGGTTGGAGATATGGGCACAGGCGTCCATCAGCGACCTGAGCTGCTTTTCCCAGCGGTCCGCGACCTGTTGGAGCGCTCCGCCGAGCACGAAATCCTGCGAGCTGAGGTTCGCCGCGGCCCGTTCGGTGCCGGGGATCACGGCCTGCCGTGCCTCGGGCCATAACCGTTGGTAGAGCTTGAACGCGTGGTCACCGACCGCCGCGAGGTTGGTGTGTGTGACTTTGAGGTCCCCTACCCCGGCTTTGCCCGGTCGTTCGTCCTCGGGGAGGCCGTTGAGGCGCATTCCGGTGGAGCCGCGCTCCGCCGCGGACGCCTTGAGCCGGTCCCATTCTTCCCATGCCATCGAGGGCTCCCTCCTGTGGTGACGCCGGATCGGCGGTACGCCCCGGGGCGCGTCGGCACGGGCCTCCGAGGGGCGCGGCGGCGTCGGCGCCCATTACAACGAGTCGCCGCTCCCGGGGGCTCGGAGAACTCGCCGCCGACCGTGAAGCCGACCGGAGAATGGCGCAAAGCCGGACCCCCTTCAAGACCGCCCCGCCCCCGCCTCACCCGGACCCCCGCAAGACCGCCCCCACCTCACTCAGAGCCCCCCACCCGGAGCCCCCGGCCCCCCACCCAAAGCCCCCCACCCGACCCCCAGACCCCCCGCACATGCCGAAGGCCCGCGACCTGATCGTCGCGGGCCCTCGGTTCGGACACCCGTGTCCGTCCCCTCCTGGGTTACAGCGTGTCCTCCGGCATCAGCCCCGTCTGCACCAGCGGGTTCCCCCGCTGCCGCGAGACGAAGATGCCCCGCCCCTGCGGCATCGGACGCATCCGGACCCCGCCGAGGATGTCGCCTTCCTGGGGGTCGCCGGAGAGCAGTACGCCCTGGGCGCCGAGTTCCATCATCCGCTGCATGAAGGGCTCGTACGAGGCCCTGCTGGCGCCCGCCGCGCTGCGGGCGATGATGAACCGGACGCCGACGTCCCGGGCGAACGGCAGCTGCTCGGTCAGCCTGCCGAGCGGGTTGCCGCTGGAGGTGGAGACCAGGTCGTAGTCGTCGACGACGACATAGACCGACGGGCCCCGCCACCAGCTGCGGTCCCGGAGCTGCTGGGCGGTGACGTCGGCCGACGGTGTACGGCGCTGCATCAGGTCGGCGAGGGCGTCGACATGGTGCTCCATCGCGTTGGACATGGGCACGTACTCGGCGAGATGGGTCGCCGGGGTGACGTCGAGCAGCGCCCGCCGGTTGTCGATGACGAAGAACTTGGCCGAGTCGCCGTCGTACCGCTGGGTCAGCTGCTTGATCAGCAGTCGCAGCAGGTTCGACTTGCCCGACTCGCTGTCGCCGAAGACCAGGAAGAACGGGTCGCGCTCGAAGTTGAGCCAGACCGGTTCGAGGTTGTTCTCGTCGATCGCGAAGGCCACTCCGCGCTGCGGGTCGGCATGTCCCGCCGGGAGCCGGTCGGCGGGCAGCTCGCGCGGGAGGAGCCGTACGGCGGGCGCCCCGGGGGCCGTCCAGTGCCGGGTGACCTCCTGGGTCATCGCCGCCGTCGCCTCCGACAGGTCGCTGTCGGAGTTGATGCCGTCGATCCGCGGTACCGCCGCCATGAAGTGCAGCTTCTCCGGGGTGAGACCCCGGCCGGGCACCCCGGTGGGGACGTTCGCGGCGACCCTGCGGTCGAGTTCGGAGTCCATTGTGTCGCCCAGCCGCAGTTCCAGCCGGTTCATCAGGAGGTCCTTGAGGTTGGCCCGGACCTCCATGGAGCGGCCGGCCGAGAGGACGACGTGGATGCCGTAGCCGAGTCCCCGGGCGGCGATGTCGAGTACGGCGGGCTCCAGCGCCTCGTAGTCCGTACGGAAGTTGCCCCAGCCGTCGATGACCAGGAAGACATCACCCCAGGGCTGGTCCGTCACCGAGATGTCACCGCGCGCCCGCATCGTACGGAAGCTGGCGATGGAGTCGATTCCGGCGCTGCGGAAGTACTCCTCGCGGCGGGTGAGGATGCCGTGGACCTCGGCGACGGTACGCCGTACCCGCTCGGGGTCGAGCCGGGACGCGATCCCGCCGACGTGCGGCAGCCCGGCCACCGCCGACATGCCGCCGCCACCGAAGTCGAGCCCGTAGAACTGCACCTCGTGCGGGGTGTGGGTGAGGGCGAAGGCGGATATCAGACCGCGCAGCAGGGTCGACTTGCCGGACTGCGGGCCGCCGATGATCTGCATATGGCCCGCCGCGCCCGAGAAGTCGCGGTAGAGGGTGTCCCGGCGCTGTTCGAAGGGCTTGTCCACGACGCCCAGCGGTACGACGAGCCGCCCCGCGCCCTCGTAGCCGGGCCGGGTGAGGCCCCGGCCCTCCACATTGGCGAGCCCGGGGACGAGTTCGTCCAGCGTCGGCGGGTTGTCGAGCGGCGGCAGCCACACCTGGTGGGCCTCCGCGCCGCGCCCCTCCAGCCTGCGGACGATCACATCGAGCACCGTGTCGGCGAGGGCGTCGTCCTCGGGGGCCCGGGTGTCCGGTACGGCGGGCCGCGCGGTGGGCTGGACGTACCGTACGGGGACCGGCGCGGCCGTGAACCGTACCGGGCGCCGGTCGACGGGCAGCGCCCCGCCCGCGGTGACGACCCGGTCGCCGCCCTCCCGGTAGGTGCCGGAGACGTACGCCGCCTTGAACCGCACCATCTCGTCCGTACCGAACTTGAGATACCCGGAGCCGGGCACGTTCGGCAGGGTGTACGCGTCCGGGACGCCGATGGCCGCCCGGGACTCCGCCGCCGAGAAGGTCCGCAGACCGATCCGGTAGGAGAGGTACGTCTCCAGACCGCGCAGCCGGCCCTCCTCCAGGCGCTGGGACGCGAGCAGCAGATGGACGCCGAGGGAGCGGCCGATCCGGCCGATCTGGACGAACATCTCGATGAAGTCCGGCATCGCCGTCAGCAGCTCGCTGAACTCGTCGATGACCAGGACCAGCGACGGGATCGGCTGGAGCGGGGCGCCCGCCGCGCGGGCCTTCTCGTAGTCGTGGATATTGGCGTAGTTGCCCGCGTCCCTGAGGAGTTCCTGACGCCGATTCAGCTCGCCGCGGATGGAGTCGCCCATCCGGTCGACCAGGGTCAGATCGTCCGCCAGGTTGGTGATCACGGCCGCGACATGCGGCATCTGCGACATACCGGCGAAGGTCGCGCCGCCCTTGAAGTCGGCGAGGACGAAGTTCAGGGTCTCCGACGAGTGGGTGACGGCGAGCCCGAGGACCAGGGTGCGCAGCAGCTCGGACTTTCCGGAGCCGGTGGCTCCGACGCAGAGGCCGTGCGGTCCCATGCCCTCCTGCGCGGCCTCCTTGAGGTCGAGCATGACGGGTACGCCGTCCTCGCCGACGCCGATGGGGACCCGCAGCCGCTCCGACTGGGAGCGGGGCCGCCAGGTGCGGCTGACCTCGACGGAGGCCGCGTCGCCCAGATTGAGCAGATCGGTGAAGTCGAGATTGGCGAGCAGCGGCTGGTCGTCGTCGCCGCCGGTGGCCATCCGCAGCGGTGCCAGCTGGCGGGCGAGCGCCTCGGCCGCCTCGGTGCTCAGCCGGTCCGGCGCCCCGTCGTAGACCATTCCGTGGCCGGACTCCAGCCGGAGCGAGTCGGGGGTGACGACGACGGAGAGCCCGCCGCGCGGCCCGGTCACGTCACCGGGGACGACCTCGATCACGGTGACGCCCTGGATGCCCTCGGGCGCCGCCAGCGGTGAGGTGGGGGAGACCGACTGGCCGTCCAGGACCACCACCACATGGGGCTGGTCCAGCAGGGGCGTACCGCCGCCCTGGAAACGGGGGCGGCCGTCGACCCGGGCGGTGAGCAGTTCGTCCAGCTCCCGGGGGTCGACGGTGATCAGCCGGCGGCTGCCCGCGCCGTCGCCCGCGCCGTCGGCCTGGAGGTGCGGCAGCCATTTCGCCCACTCCCACCGGTCCACCGACTCCCGGCTGGCGGCGATCACCACGACCAGGTCGTCGGGGGAGTGCAGGGACGTCAGCGACGCGATCACGGACCGGGCGGTGGACCGTACGGACTCGGCGTGCCCGCTCACGGTGAGGTGGTAGAAGGCGCGGAGCGACACCGCGAGCGGCAGATCGTCGAGGGTGCTGTGCGCGGTGAGGAACTGCCGCATGGCACTGGCCGTCAGCGGTTCCAGATCGTCGACCGGCGCGGTCTCGGGCGCCATCACGGGGGTGGCCAGCTGCTGGCTGCCCAGACCGATCCTGACCTGGCCGAAGTCGGCGTCGCCGATCCGCCGCTCCCAGACCCGGCTGCCCTCGGCGACCAGCGCCCAGAGCTGTTCGGGCGAGGGGTGGAGGTAGTACTGGGCGTCCCGCTGGAGCCGGGCGGTCCGCTGCACCTGGCGGCGGGTCTGGTTCAGATACTTCAGATAATCGCGTCGCAGATCCGCCAGTTCCCCCTGGGTGCCGCGCCGGTAGCGGACCAGCATGGCGATGGCCATGGCGATCGTCGAAGCGATCATGATCATGCCCATGATCCGCATGATGGGGTTCGGTGTCATGAAGAAGAAGACCACCGAACCGCCCATGCCCAGCATCGGCAGCAACTGCATCAGCGCGCCCTCCTGCTGCCCGCGGGGCAGTTCCGGAGGGGGTTGCAACTGGAGCGGGTTGCCGGGCACCTCGGAAGGCAGGGCCCGTGGTGGGCGCTTGACGACGATCTGACTCACAAGCTCACCAATTCCCTTGCCGGACGGAAATGTTCCTATCGGCGCCCCCGTGGCGACGGTCCCGTCCGCGGTGAGGGATCCTACTTGCGCCCTCCGCGCGAGGTGGGGGGTAGGGTGACGCGACGGCCCTGCGCGCCGGTGCACCCACTGCGGAAACGCCATGGAAAACGGGTCATTCGGAGCGCAATGCCGAACTAGTGGAAAAGGCCAGGGCGCGAGGAATGCGGACCGTGAGTACGTATTCGGACCGTTCGGGCCGGGTGCAAAGCCGGACCTAAGGTGCGTGCCGCCGCGATCGGCCCCGGGTGTCCACCGATACGCGGGCGATCTGTGAAGCCTTCGTACGGAGTTCGTACGAGACCGGTGTACGCGGCGGACAAGACGGCGGCCCCCACCGTACGAACAGCGGTGGGCGACCGGTACGACGATCACAGCGGCGCGCTCGTCCGAGGCCCGCCCGTACGCCGCACACCACGGCGACGGCGGACGGCACCACGACGAACGGACCGGCCGACGGATCGGCGGACCGCTGGAGCGGCGGACGGTACGGCGGCGACCGGTGGACCGGCGTCCCCGGCGGACCACCGTCCGGCGGCGCCACCCGACGCGGACACCGGGCGCCACCGCGCACCGGGCCGACCGAACGGCCACCGCCCCCGGCGGCGGCGCGGCGGACACATCACGAGGGGATGCAGCAGGTGAGTATGACGGCCTCAGCGGCGGCGCACGGATCCGGTCAGCCGGGACCCGTGACCCCGGCCAGCAACGGAACCGGCTTCTGCCGGGTGACGGTCGTCGCACCCGACGGCCGGGTCGACGTCGCCCTCCCCGAGGACATTGCCGTCGCCGACCTCTACCCCGAGATCCTCCGGCTCTCCGGCCAGAGCCCCGACCCCGGCGCCCCCGTCGGCTACCACCTGGTACGCCGCGACGGCACCGTCCTCGACAGCGCCCGCTCCCTCGGCGCCCAGCGCATCCTCGACGGCGAACTCCTCTCCCTGCGCCCGTTCGCCGAATCCCTCCCCCCGGCCGTCTTCGACGACGTCTCCGACGCCGTCGCCACCGCCGTCGCCAAGGACCGCACCCTGTGGAGCGACGGCCTGATGCGCGGCGCCGGACTCTTCGGCGGCTCCGTCCTCCTCCTGCTGCTCGCCTTCGTCCTGTGGACCTCCGACCCCCGCAACGACATGCACGGCCTGCCGGGCGTGCTGGCCGGGGTCGCCGCCGTACTGCTGCTGGCGATCGCCGGAGTCCGCGCCCGGGTCTACGACGACCGGGCCTCCGCCGTCGCCCTCGGCGTCGGCGCCATGGCCAACGCCGCCATCGGCGGCAGCGGGCTGCTGCCCCCCGCCGACGGCGAGGGCATCGGCAAGCTCCAGTTCCTGCTCGCCTGCGCCGCCGTACTCCTGGTCGCCGTCGTCCTCACCATCGTCGCGCCCGGCGGCGACGGCCCCTTCGTCGCGTTCGTCTTCGCCGCCACGATCGGTCTGATCGCCACCTTCGTCGCGATCCTCCAGGAACTGACCCCGGTCGAGACCGCCGCCATGTGCGCCCCGCTCGCCGTCGGCGCCCTCGCCTTCCTGCCCGGCCTCTCCACCCGGTTCGCCCGGCTCCCCATCGGCTTCGACCCGCCCCGTACCACCGTCGGCGACTACGGCTCCGACGACGAGCCCGCCGGACCCGTCGACGGCGAGCGGATCGCCACCCAGGCCCGCCGCGGCCACGAACTCCTGGTCGGCCTCGTCGGCGGCTGTGCCCTGGTCGCCCTGGGCGCCGGAGCGGTCCTCGGCTTCTCCGACAACGTCTGGGGCCAGCTGCTCGCCCTCGCCACCGGTGTCGCGATGCTGATGCGCGCCCATCTCTTCCGCTACACGGCCCAGGTCGGCTGCGCCCTCGCGGCGGGCCTCGGCTGTCTCGTCCTGCTGGGCCTCGGTCTGGCGATCAACCCGCCGATCGAGCTGATGGCGGACGCCCTCAAGGGCGACACGACCGCCCTCGACATCCGTACGGTCTGGCTCACCGCCGCCGTCGCCGGGGTCGCCGCCCTGATCACCGCCATCGGGCTGATCGTCCCCCGGGCGGGGGTCACCCCGTTCTGGGGCCGCTTCCTGGAGATCGCGGAGACCTTCGTCCTGCTGACCCTGCTCCCGCTCTGCCTGGCGGTCTTCGACGTCTACCACTCGATCCGCGCCCTGACCTCGGACTGACCCCCGGCACCCGAGAGCCCGCCCCGGCGCCCTCCGGCTCCGGCCGGGGCCCGGCGCCGGTCCGGCCGAGGAGACTGGTACTCTGGCTGACGGCCGTTTGTGTACGCCCGCCCGGAGTCCCCGGAGCCCTCACGGGCCCCAGCGGGGAGCTGGGCGCAGCGCTCATCGGACCCTCGCCCCCGAGTCACGGAAGTCCCCCTGAGAAAACGCCAGGGGCACTCGCGGGCGCTTCGAATCATCTGAGGAGTACCGAGTGTCTCTCGACGCCGCCACGAAGAAGCAGATCATGGCCGACTTCGGCACCAAGGAGGGCGACACCGGCTCCCCCGAGGTCCAGGTCGCGATGCTCTCCCGCCGGATCTCGGACCTGACCGAGCACCTCAAGACCCACAAGCACGACCACCACTCCCGTCGTGGTCTGCTGATCCTCGTCGGCCAGCGCCGCCGGCTGCTGCAGTACCTGGCCAAGAAGGACATCCAGCGCTTCCGTACGCTGGTCGACCGCCTCGGCATCCGCCGTGGTGCGGCCGGCGGCGCCAAGTAAGACACCGTGAAGGGGAGCGGTTCCCGCGAGACGGGACCGCTCCCCTTCGCTTTTTGCCGTCCTTTTACCGACCTGCGGTATGCATATGCGGTACGTACCGGTTCTTTCGCCGGACGTGCCGCCGTACGTGCCCGCTGTACGTGCGCGACATACCGCCCGGCATTTAGTCTGGTCGCACCGGCCCGGACCGCGCGACCGGTGACGGCGCACGACAACCGTCCGGGCGGCACGAAGAGCTGCGGCAGACGCGGCAACGAACACAGCAGGAGAGGCCGACTCGCCGCCGCCGGTCCTCGGTAGTGGCTCCCGGGAGACTCGAACCCCGGAAGCTTCGATCGAAGACCGGCCCAGTACGAGGGCTTCTCCGCCCGTCCCCCGCCACACGGGCAGGGGACGTAAAGACGCAAACGTAACGCAACGTAACGGAGAACACGCTAGTGGAGAACGAGACCCACTACGCCGAGGCCGTCATCGACAACGGCTCCTTCGGCACCCGCACCATCCGCTTCGAGACCGGTCGCCTGGCCCGCCAGGCCGCCGGCTCCGCCGTGGCCTACCTGGACGACGACACCATGGTGCTGTCGGCCACCACCGCCTCGAAGAAGCCCAAGGACCAGCTCGACTTCTTCCCTCTCACGGTCGACGTCGAGGAGCGGCAGTACGCCGCCGGCAAGATCCCCGGCTCCTTCTTCCGCCGTGAGGGCCGTCCCTCCGAGGACGCCATCCTCACCTGCCGGCTGATCGACCGGCCGCTCCGCCCCTCCTTCAAGAAGGGCCTGCGCAACGAGATCCAGATCGTCGAGACGATCATGGCGCTCAACCCCGACCACCTCTACGACGTGGTCGCGATCAACGCCGCCTCCTGCTCCACGCAGCTGGCCGGTCTGCCCTTCTCCGGCCCGATCGGCGGCACCCGTGTCGCGCTGATCAAGGGCCAGTGGGTCGCCTTCCCGACCCACACCGAGCTGGAGGACGCCGTCTTCGACATGGTCGTCGCCGGCCGGGTCCTGGACGACGGCGACGTCGCGATCATGATGGTCGAGGCCGAGGCCACCACGAAGACCGTCGAGATGGTCAAGGCCGGTGCCGAGGCGCCGACCGAGGAGATCGTCGCCGCCGGTCTGGAAGCCGCGAAGCCCTTCATCAAGGTGCTCTGCAAGGCCCAGTCCGACCTCGCCGCCAAGGCCGCCAAGCCCGAGGGCGAGTTCCCGGTCTTCCTGGACTACCAGGACGACGTGTACGAGGCCCTGGCCTCCGCCGTCAAGGGCGAGCTGGCCCAGGCGCTCACCATCGCGGGCAAGCAGGACCGCGAGACCGAGCTGGACCGGGTCAAGGAGCTGGCCGCCGAGAAGCTCCTCCCGGCCTTCGAGGGCCGCGAGAAGGAGATCTCCGCCGCCTACCGCTCCCTGACCAAGAACCTGGTCCGCGAGCGCGTGATCAAGGACAAGGTCCGGATCGACGGCCGCGGTGTCACCGACATCCGTACCCTCGCCGCCGAGGTCGAGGCGATCCCGCGGGTCCACGGCTCCGCCCTGTTCGAGCGCGGCGAGACCCAGATCCTGGGCGTCACGACCCTGAACATGCTCCGGATGGAGCAGCAGCTGGACACCCTCTCCCCGGTGACCCGCAAGCGTTACATGCACAACTACAACTTCCCGCCGTACTCCGTCGGCGAGACGGGCCGCGTCGGCTCCCCGAAGCGCCGCGAGATCGGCCACGGCGCGCTCGCCGAGCGCGCGATCGTGCCGGTGCTCCCGACCCGCGAGGAGTTCCCGTACGCGATCCGTCAGGTCTCCGAGGCCCTCGGCTCCAACGGCTCCACCTCCATGGGCTCGGTCTGCGCCTCCACCATGTCGCTGCTGAACGCCGGTGTGCCCCTGAAGGCCCCGGTCGCCGGTATCGCCATGGGTCTGATCTCCCAGGAGATCGACGGCCAGACGCACTACGTCACCCTCACCGACATCCTCGGTGCGGAGGACGCCTTCGGCGACATGGACTTCAAGGTCGCCGGTACGAAGGAGTTCGTCACCGCCCTCCAGCTCGACACCAAGCTGGACGGCATCCCCGCCTCCGTCCTGGCCGCGGCCCTCAAGCAGGCCCGTGACGCCCGGCTCCACATCCTCGACGTGATGATGGAGGCGATCGACACCCCGGACGAGATGTCCCCGAACGCCCCGCGGATCATCACCGTCAAGATCCCCGTGGACAAGATCGGCGAGGTCATCGGCCCCAAGGGCAAGATGATCAACCAGATCCAGGAGGACACCGGCGCCGAGATCACCATCGAGGACGACGGCACGATCTACATCGGTGCCGCCGACGGCCCGGCCGCCGAGGCCGCCCGCGCCACCATCAACGGCATCGCCAACCCGACGATGCCCGAGGTCGGCGAGCGCTACCTGGGCACGGTCGTCAAGACCACCACCTTCGGTGCCTTCGTCTCCCTGCTGCCCGGCAAGGACGGACTGCTGCACATCTCGCAGATCCGCAAGCTGGCCGGCGGCAAGCGCGTCGAGAACGTCGAGGACGTCCTCGGCGTCGGCGCCAAGGTCCAGGTCGAGATCGCCGAGATCGACTCCCGCGGCAAGCTCTCCCTCATCCCCGTGATCGAGGGCGAGGACGGCGACGACGCGGCGGACCAGAAGGACGACGCTGCCAAGTGACGTCGCGCGGCTTCAAGGCGACGGCCCGCACCTCCTCGGAGGCGCGGGCCGTCGCCCGTACCCAAACACTTCTCAAGGGCACCGACGGCATCGGCACGGTCCGGCGCACCACCCTCCCGGGCGGACTGCGGATCGTCACCGAAACCCTGCCGTCGGTACGCTCCGCCACCTTCGGGATCTGGGCCCACGTCGGCTCCCGTGACGAGACCCCGGCGCTCAACGGCGCCACGCACTATCTGGAGCACCTCCTCTTCAAGGGCACCGCGCGCCGGTCCGCCCTCGACATCTCCGCCGCGATCGACGCGGTCGGCGGCGAGATGAACGCCTTCACGGCGAAGGAGTACACCTGCTACTACGCGCGGGTCCTCGACACCGATCTGCCGCTCGCCATCGACGTCGTCTGCGACATGCTCACCGGATCGCTGATCGAACAGGAGGACGTCGACGCCGAGCGCGGCGTGATCCTGGAGGAGATCGCGATGACGGAGGACGACCCGGGCGACTGCGTCCACGACCTCTTCGCGCAGACCATGTTCGGCGACACCCCGCTCGGCCGGCCCGTGCTCGGCACGGTCGACACCGTCAACGGGCTCGCCGCCGACCGGATCCGCCGCTTCTACAAGAAGCACTACGACCCCACCCACCTGGTCGTCGCCGCCGCGGGCAACGTCGACCACGCCACCGTCGTACGCCAGGTCCGCCGGGCCTTCGAGAAGGCCGGCGCCCTCACCCGTACCGACGCGGTGCCGCTCGCCCCGCGCGACGGCCACCGGACGATCCGCACCGCGGGCCGGGTCGAACTGCTCGGCCGGAAGACGGAGCAGGCCCATGTCGTCCTCGGCATGCCGGGACTGGCCAGGACCGACGACCGCCGCTGGGCCCTCGGCGTGCTGAACACCGCCCTCGGCGGCGGCATGTCCTCCCGGCTCTTCCAGGAGGTCCGGGAGAAGAGGGGCCTCGCCTACAGCGTGTACTCGTACACCTCGGGCTTCGCCGACTGCGGACTCTTCGGCGTCTACGCGGGCTGCCGCCCGGCCCAGGTCCACGACGTCCTCAAGATCTGCCGGGACGAACTGGACCGGGTCGCCACCGAGGGCCTCGCGGACGACGAGATCGGCCGCGCCGTCGGCCAGCTCTCCGGCTCCACCGTCCTCGGCCTGGAGGACACCGGCGCGCTGATGAACCGGATCGGCAAGAGCGAACTGTGCTGGGGCACCCAGATGTCCGTGGACGAGATGCTGGCCCGGATAGCCGCCGTCACCCCCGACGAGGTCCGCTCCGTCGCCGCCGACGTCCTGGGACAGCGGCCGTCGCTGGCGGTCATCGGCCCCCTCAAGGACCGCCAGGCCGACCGGCTCCACGAAGCGGTCTCCTAAGCTGGGGCCCGACGATCTGAGAAACGCCTCCCGGAGGAACAGAGACTGATGAGCAAGTTGCGCGTGGCTGTCATCGGGGCCAAGGGCCGGATCGGCTCCGAGGCGGTACGTGCCGTGGCGGCGGCCGACGACCTGGAACTGGTCGCCGCCCTCGGCCGGGGCGACCGGCTGGAGACCCTGGTCGAGACCGAGGCCCAGGTGGTGGTCGAGCTGACCACCCCCGCCTCCGTCATGGGCAATCTCGACTTCTGCGTCCGCCACGGCATCCACGCCGTGGTCGGCACCACCGGGTGGACCGAGGACCGGCTCGCCCAGCTGGGCACCGGCCTCGCCGCGTCCCCGGAGACGGGCGTCCTGATCGCCCCGAACTTCTCCATCGGCGCGGTCCTCACCATGAAGTTCGCGCAGGCGGCGGCCCGCTGGTTCGAGTCGGCCGAGGTGGTCGAGCTGCACCACCCGAACAAGGCGGACGCTCCCAGCGGCACCGCCACCCGGACCGCCCAGCTGATCGCCGCCGCGCGGGCCGAGGCCGGTCTCGGACCCCAGCCCGACGCCACCGTCACGGCCCTGGACGGCGCCCGGGGCGCGGACGTCGACGGAGTGCCCGTACACGCCGTACGGCTCCGCGGCCTCCTCGCCCACCAGGAAGTACTGCTCGGCGGCGAGGGCGAGACCCTCACCATCCGGCACGACTCCCTGCACCACAGCAGCTTCATGCCGGGAATCCTGCTCGGCGTCCGCCGGATCGGCTCCGTACCGGGGCTCACCGTCGGCCTCGAACACTTCCTCGACCTCGACTGAACCGGCACCACCGATCGACATGCGCGCGAAAATCACCTACTTCGTCACGGCCGCCGTCCTGGTCCTCTACTTCTTCCTGGTCGGCAGCCGGGGCGTGCTCCTCATCCAGCGGGGCACCCTGCTCACCGTCACCTTCGGGGTGGCCGTACTGATCCTGCCCGTCATCGGCGTCTGGTTCCTCTGGAAGAACACCCGCTTCGTCACCCGGGCCAACGCCCTCGCCGCCGAACTGGACGCCGAGGGCGGACTGCCGGTCGACGATCTGGCCCGTACCCCGGCCGGCCGGATCGACCGGGACGCCGCGGACGAGGTCTTCGCCCTGCGCCGGGCCGAGACCGAGGACTCCCCGGACGACTGGCGGTGCTGGTTCCGGCTGGCGATCGCCTATCACGACGCCCGGGACACCCCGCGGGCCCGCCGGGCGATGCAGCGGGCCATCGCGCTCCATGAGGGCAAGGCGTAGCACACCCGCCCAGGACCCGACCCGATTCGGGCCCGGACGGACGACGGCATGAGAAACCGCGCCGGACCATCATGGTCCGGCGCGGTTTCGGTACGTCCTACGGGTACGGCCCCGGGCCCATGAGCCGCGGCCCCTCCCGGGCCCGCGTCGAGCGGGTTTCCCCGTACGGTCCGGCGGCTTGGCTCAGTGCGTCCGCCCGTACTCCGACGCCCAGGCTTCCACGGTGTCGGCCGCGCGCTCGAAGGCGGTCTCCCGGGAGAGGAAGTCCGCGTTGTGGTCGGTGATCAGCTCCACCGGCTCGTCCCGGCCGGACCGGCTCAGCTGGAGCGCCTGTCCCTGGACGGTCCGCGGCAGGCCCAGCCAGCGCACCGGCCGCTGGACCGTCTGTACCCGGGTCACCCGGGACCAGGCGAGGGTCGAGGTGCCGAAGAAGCCGACCCGGCGCAGCCCGTGGCGGCTCACCCAGACACCCGCCCGCAGCAGCCGCAGCGAGAGGGCGATGATCACCAGTCCGAGGGCGAGACAGACGCCCGCCCCGGACATCGCGCCCGCCGCGGCGATGATCATGGCCGCGATCATCACGAACGAGGCGAGCAGCAGGAGCAGCGCCGCCGCCCCCACCCGCCAGGGGCCGGGCCGGTACGGCCGCCGCCACTGGTCGTGGTCGTCGAAGGGCAGCGCGATGTCATCCGCGTCCGCCGCCCGGGCGTCGGACGCGCGGTCGGCCGTCAGAAAGGTCAGGGGCACGGCTGTTCTCCACTCACCAGCACACTCGAATTGTGGGGGCTGTGACGGGTGAGGCTACCGAGGTGCCCCGGGACCGACCACCCCCGGGGGCCGTGCGGGTCACCGCCGTTCGGCGGCCTCGCCCTGTGACACGCTGCCGCGCTCGGCGTCCCGGGCGGCCCCGGACTCCATCGCCGGGAGACCGAACAGCAGGGCGCCGGCCAGACCGCCGACGATGGTCAGCCCGATCAGCGTACGACCCGCGAGCTGGGAGACCGAGGGACGTTCGCGTGGCGGGGGAGTGACGTTACTGCGGAACCGTTCGGCATCGGCCTCGGCCTCGGCGGCCCGGGCGACGAAGGAGAACGGGACGGCTTCCCGCCGGCGGAACATCGGATCACGCTCCTCGGATCAACGACTGTGATTGCTGTTACCCAGAGAGACGAACAGAACGGTGATTCGGTGCCGGATCCGGGTGAATCGGTCCGGAAATCCTCCCCGGGTGGTCGGCGGAGGGTGGTCTAAGGTGGGTGCCGCCCCCACCCCGCCCGAGGAAGGAACCTCTCAGGTGCCCGATCTGCCGGCCGATGCCGCGACCCCCACATTCCGCGGTGATGTCACCGTCGAGCTCGTCAAGCACTCCGCAGCAGACTCCGACGTGCTGTGGGCGGCCCGGGTGTCGACGGCCGGTGAGCAGTCCCTGGACGAGCTGACGAAGGACCCGGAGCGGTCCAAGGGGCTCATCAACTATCTGATGCGCGACCGGCACGGCAGCCCGTTCGAGCACAACTCGATGACCTTCTTCATCAGCGCCCCGATCCTGGTCTTCCGGGAGTTCATGCGCCACCGGGTGGGCTGGTCGTACAACGAGGAGTCCGGCCGCTACCGGGAGCTGGCCCCCGTCTTCTACGTGCCCGGCCAGGACCGGAAGCTGGTCCAGGAGGGCCGACCCGGCAAGTACGTCTTCATCGACGGCAGCCCCGAGCAGCACAAGGTCGTCTCCGAGGCGATGGAGGACTCCTACCGCCGGTCGTACGAGACCTACCAGGAGATGCTCGCGGCCGGGATCGCCCGCGAGGTCGCCCGTTCGGTCCTGCCGGTGGGTCTGTTCTCCTCGATGTACGCCACCTGCAACGCCCGCTCCCTGATGCACTTCCTCGGCCTGCGCACCCAGCACGAACGGGCCGCGGTGCCGTCCTTCCCGCAGCGCGAGATCGAGATGGTCGGCGAGCGCATGGAGGAGCACTGGGCCCGGCTGATGCCGCTGACGTACGCGGCCTTCAACGCCAATGGGCGCGTAGCGCCCTGATCCCGCCCACCCGAGAGTGGCCGGACCGTCCCCCGGTCGGACCACCGAGCGGTACAGATGTACGGATTATCCGGGTGGAATGTCCGCATTGCGGGCTTTCGTAAACTTCATCTAGGCTGATCAAACGGACCCGGCACTGCTTGAACCCCCGAGCAGGCAGTGCCGGGCTCCGCATGCCACGTCCTACGTCACGTCCCCTCAGGGGCCACACCGCACTGAGCAGCGAGTAGCGTGTTACCCATGGCTCCCATCCCCACTCCGCAGACCCCCTTCGGGCGGGTCCTCACCGCCATGGTCACGCCGTTCACCCCGGACGGCGCACTCGACGTCGACGGCGCCCAGCGCCTGGCGGCCCATCTGGTGGACGCCGGTAACGACGGTCTGATCATCAACGGCACCACCGGCGAGTCGCCCACCACCAGCGACGCGGAGAAAGACCGGCTCGTACGGGCCGTACGGGAAGCCGTCGGGGACCGAGCCTTCGTGGTCGCCGGAGTCGGCACCAACGACACCCGCCACAGCGTCGAACTGGCCCGCGCCGCCGAACGCGCCGGCGCCCACGGCCTCCTCGCCGTCACGCCGTACTACAACAAGCCCCCGCAGGAGGGTTTGTTCCGGCACTTCTCGGCGATCGCCGACGCCACCGAACTGCCCGTGATGCTCTACGACATCCCCGGCCGCAGCGGTGTCCCCATCGACACCGAGACCATCGTCCGGCTCTCCGCGCACCCCCGGATCGTCGCCAACAAGGACGCCAAGGGCGACCTGGGCCGGGCCAGCTGGGCCATCGCCCGCTCCGGACTCGCCTGGTACTCCGGCGACGACATGCTCAACCTCCCCCTGCTCTCGGTCGGAGCCGTCGGCTTCGTCTCCGTCGTCGGCCATGTGGTCACCCCGGAGCTGCGCGCCCTGCTCGACGCCCATCTCAACGGCGACGTCCAGAAGGCCACCGAGATCCACCAGCGGCTGCTCCCGGTCTTCACCGGCATGTTCCGCACCCAGGGCGTGATCACCACCAAGGCCGCCCTCACCCTCCAGGGCCTGCCCGCCGGGCCCCTCCGACTTCCCCTGGTCGAGCTGACCCCCGAAGAGACCGCACAGCTGAAGGCGGACCTCACGGCCGGCGGCGTCCAGCTCTGAACCCGGACACGGCACGACCCGACAACCGAATACGCGCCACCAACTGAATACGTACGACACAGCACGTGCACGAATGTCATGTACGCCGCGCCTCCGAACCGGAGGCGGGGGTGCATGGTGAGGAGAGTCTTTTGAGTCATCCGCATCCAGAACTCGGTCCCCCGCCGAAGCTCCCGAAGGGCGGCCTCCGGGTCACCCCGCTCGGCGGCCTCGGTGAGATCGGCCGGAACATGACGGTCTTCGAATTCGACGGCCGACTGCTCATCGTCGACTGCGGCGTCCTCTTCCCCGAGGAGGAGCAGCCCGGTGTCGACCTCATCCTGCCCGACTTCACCACGATCCGGGACCGCCTCGACGACATCGAGGGCATCGTGCTCACGCACGGCCACGAGGACCACATCGGCGGCGTCCCCTATCTGCTCCGTCTGAAGCCGGACATCCCGCTGATCGGTTCCAAGCTCACCCTCGCCCTGATCGAGGCCAAGCTCCAGGAACACCGGATCCGCCCCTACACCCTGGAGGTGGCCGAGGGGCACCGCGAGCGGATCGGCCCCTTCGACTGCGAGTTCGTCGCCGTCAACCACTCCATCCCGGACGCGCTGGCCGTCGCCATCCGCACCCCCGCGGGCATGGTCGTCCACACCGGCGACTTCAAGATGGACCAGCTTCCGCTCGACCGGCGGCTGACCGATCTGCACGCCTTCGCCCGGCTGAGCGAGGAGGGCATCGACCTTCTGCTCTCGGACTCCACGAACGCCGAGGTACCCGGCTTCGTCCCGCCCGAGCGCGATATCTCCAATGTGCTGCGGCAGGTCTTCGCCAATGCCCAGAAGCGGATCATCGTCGCCAGCTTCGCCAGCCATGTGCACCGGATCCAGCAGATCCTGGACGCGGCGCACGAGTACGGCAGGCGGGTCGCCTTCGTCGGGCGCTCCATGGTCCGCAATATGGGCATCGCCCGCGACCTGGGCTATCTGCGGGTCCCGCCCGGGCTCGTGGTCGACGTCAAGACCCTCGACGACCTGCCGGACCACGAGGTCGTGCTGGTCTGCACCGGCTCCCAGGGCGAGCCGATGGCGGCCCTCTCCCGGATGGCCAACCGCGACCACCAGATCCGGATCGTCCAGGGCGACACCGTCATCCTGGCGTCGTCCCTGATCCCGGGGAACGAGAACGCGGTCTACCGGGTGATCAACGGCCTGACCCGCTGGGGCGCCAATGTCGTCCACAAGGGCAATGCCAAGGTCCATGTCTCGGGTCACGCCTCGGCGGGCGAGCTGCTGTACTTCTACAACATCTGCCGCCCCCGGAATCTGATGCCGGTCCACGGCGAATGGCGTCATCT
The DNA here is from genome assembly GCF_040641415.1 of Streptomyces sp. NPDC020875. NCBI lineage: Bacteria > Bacillati > Actinomycetota > Actinomycetes > Kitasatosporales > Streptomycetaceae > Streptomyces > Streptomyces sp. NPDC020875. The sequence goes on from NZ_JBFADP010000008.1 coordinate 164,206, forward strand.
GCGGGCCAACGCCGAGCTGGGCGCGCTGACCGGTGTGCCCAAGGACCACATCGTGATCGCCGAGGACGGTGTGGTGGTCGACCTGGTCGACGGCCGCGCCAGGATCGTCGGCAAGGTCCAGGCCGGCTATGTCTATGTCGACGGCCTCTCGGTCGGCGATGTCACGGAGTCGTCCCTCAAGGACCGCCGGATCCTCGGCGACGAGGGCTTCATCTCGGTCTTCGTGGTGGTGGACTCGACGACCGGCAAGGTCGTCGGCGGCCCGCACGTCCAGGCTCGCGGCTCCGGTATCGACGACTCGGTCTTCAGCGCCGTGATCCCCAGGATCGAGGAGGCGATCGCCAAGTCCGCCTCGGACGGCGTCGCCGAGCCGCACCAGCTCCAGCAGCTGGTCCGCCGGACCGTCGGCCGCTGGGTCTCCGACACCTACCGTCGTCGCCCGATGATCCTTCCGGTGGTCGTCGAGGTCTGACGCCCGGACCGGCTCCGACCGTCTGACGTCGTGCTTCATGGAGCGGGGCGCCCCGATTTGCATCCGGGCGCCCCGCTCCAGTACGTTTACGGCTCCGCCCGAGCGGGAAACCCGGTTGACCAAGTCGATCAGGACCCTCCCGAAGGGCCGGAAAATCCGACTCAGAATCTCTGATAAAGTCGGAATCGCCGAAAGGCAAAAGCGAGAAGGCTTCTCCAGTCGGTCGCCTGATCGGAATCCAAGTCCGGAAACGGAATGGGAAAACGGTCTGGTAAGGTTGGAAACGCAAGACCGAAGGGAAAAGCCCGGAGGGCCTGGTGAAAAGGGCCTGAAGGAAGCGTCCGTTCCTTGAGAACTCAACAGCGTGCCAAAAATCAACGCCAGATTAGTTGATACCCCGTTCCCGGCCCTTGCGGGTTGGGGATGAGGTTCCTTTGAAGAAACACATACAGCGAGGACGCTGTGAACCGCCCGGACTATTCCTCCGGACGGTTCCGCTCTCGTGATGTGTCGACCCGATTACGGGTAAACATTCACGGAGAGTTTGATCCTGGCTCAGGACGAACGCTGGC